>NZ_CP010429.1:6620000-6920000 GCF_000974425.1 Spirosoma radiotolerans | reverse complement strand
TTTGGCACCGACATGATTGAACAAACAACAACCGGCTTTGTCGATGTGGCCGGGCAGTCCTACCCGGTCAGAGTACTGGCTCCAGCGTCATCTGCGGAGCGCATTGGCTATTTTCACCAACTCGACAACAATCAGTATAAAAGTGTGGGTGTCAGCATCCGCATTCCGATCCTGAACGGATTTCAAGTGCGTTACCGAACGACCAACGCACGGTTACAGCAACAATTAGCCGAGTCGCAGGCCGAGGGTGTCCGGCGAAATCTGCGGCAGGCTATTGACCAGGCGGTCAATCAGTTAGAAAACGCTACCGATCGGTATAATGCTTTGAATCGGCAGGTTTCGGCATTAACCCAGTCGTTCAACGCTGCGGAAGCCCGCTATAACGCCGGTCTGCTAAACGCCGTAGACTACAATCTGGCGAAAAGCAATATTGACCGGGCGTCGATTAATTTGATTCAGCTTCACTACGAGACGATACTTCGGGAGAAGATCGTTGATTTTTACAAACGGGGCGAATTATAGGTACGCGTTGGTACCCATTCGGAGCGTAGCCCTGTAGCACAGCCTGGCTGCGATACGCAGCCAATGTGGGAGAGCCGTGGATTCGAATGCTGCCTTCCCAACAACAGGTCGTAAAAGAGATGCAACCACTGCATCTCTCTTTTTTTGCCCTTTCGATAGGATTTCCCTATCTGCCAGCGTCTTCATATGCGACCGTTTCCTCACTGTTTTGCAATAGCCAGAAATAATTTTAACTCTTTTTATGGAATTAGAGAGGCTACGGCATCTATCCTAAAAGAATTTAAGAAGCTCTTTTGGAAAGCACCTTTCAATAATCTTAACAATTATTTTATGACTCATGCTCCGCCTTAACCCGTTATGAATAAGGACTCCGAACAAATTTTTTTTTGTGTGGTAGTTGAAAAACAAGGCGTTATGCCGCCTTTGCCAAAGGCAGGCATTCGAACAAGAAGTGAGTTCTATCCAACTATATGTTGCTGGACTGCAATTAAGGCGAAACAATAGACTTTGAGAATTGTGTTGTTATTGGCAGAAAACACATATTTTTGTGGAGGTTTGAAGGCATTTCCTTTAAAAATTTAGATGCACAAACCGAAAGAGTCTAAATTTTTCACTTTTTTTACCGGGTAAACCAACTTTTAATATTTAACCCTACAGTCCAGTTCCAATGAAAACACAAACTCCTTCTCCAGCACCCGCCAAAGCAGCGGCACCAAAAAAGAAGTCAGGTGGTCTTAACCCCGCGTTCGTAATTCCGGTATTGTTGCTGATCGGTATCCTGACGTACATGTTCGTCTTCGGTGATGGCAGCCACTTCCAAGAAGGCGACAATACGAAAGAACCACTTCCAGGTGACTACTTCGGTACGGTTTACAAGGGAGGCTTTATCGTACCAATTTTATTTACCTGTTTTCTAACGGTACTGGTATTCTCGATTGAGCGTTTCATCACCATCGGCCGCGCAAACGGTTCGGGTTCTATCGATGATTTCGTTCGGAAAATCAAAGGCCAGCTTGACCGCAATGAAGTTGCTGCTGCTATCCAGGAGTGCGACCGTCAGAAAGGTTCGATTGGCAACGTTGTGAAAACAGCTCTGGTAAAGTATCAGCAGTTAGCTACTGACACGCAGCTAGACAAAGAGCAGAAGCTGGTAGCCCTGCAGAAAGAAGTAGAAGAAGCTACGACGCTTGAGTTGCCAATGCTGGAAAAAAACCTGACTATCATTGCTACCCTGGCTTCGGTTTCGACACTGATTGCCCTGCTTGGAACGGTACTAGGTATGATTCGCGCTTTCGCAGCCATGGGTGCTACGGGACAGCCTGATACAGGTGCACTTTCGACTGGTATCTCTGAAGCCCTTGTAAACACGGCTCTTGGTATCGGTACAGCCGCTATCGCTACGATCATGTATAGCTACTTTACGAGCCGTATTGACGTATTGACGTACAACATCGACGAGATCGGCCTGAGCATTCAGCAGAACTTTGCCGCTCATTATTAAAATTTAAGAATAACTTATGCCAGCAGTTAAAGTAAAACGCGCCAGTTCCGCAGTGGATATGACCGCGATGTGCGACGTGGCGTTCCTTTTGTTGACGTTCTTTATCCTAACGGCCCAGTTCCGGTCGCAGGATGCTGCCGCCATCGAAACACCTTCGTCCATTTCCGGAATCAAAGTCCCCGACAACGATATCATGACCATTGGTCTTGGTAGAGATGGCAAAGTCTATTTCGGTATCGACAATGCGCAGAACCGCATTGCCATGCTGGATAACATTGCTGCCGCTAAAGGGCTTACTTTTTCGAACAATGAGAAGAAAGAGTTTTCCCTGATGTCAAACTTCGGTCTGCCAATTAACCAGTTGAAATCTTACCTGAACCTTCCTAAAGAACAACAGGCTAAGGTAAAACAACCCGGTATTCCAACCGATTCGACCGGCGCAGCGCCAACGAATGAATTGAAAGAATGGGTTTACAATGCCCGGAAGGCTAACAACAATCTTCGAATTGCGTTGAAAGGCGATAACCTCGCTAAATTCCCCGAGTTCAAGAATGTATTGGCTACGCTACAAGCGCAAAATATCAACAAGTTCAACCTGATCACGGGCACAGAAGCGCCCCCGGCCGGTTGGAAAGCTGATTAATTGCCTAGCGATTGCGACTATAGTTGATTTTCACCACGCGAATCTGTTAAGAAAACATGGCAGAAATTAATACCGGTGGTGGTGGTGGTAAACATGATGGTGGTAAGGTACGGTCCAAAAAAGCGTCAACCCGTGTGGATATGACGCCCATGGTCGACCTGGGATTTCTCCTGATTACCTTCTTCATTTTGGCCACCACCCTGAGCAAACCATCTTCGATGACGCTCAACGTGCCGGATAAAACAAAAACAGAGGAAACGGAGCCGATCAAGGCATCCAACGTAATGACGATCTTTCTGGGGAAGGACAACAAAGCGCATTACATTTTCGGTAAAGCAGCTAACGAAGACCCCGAAGTAAAGACCGTTGGTTATGGCTACGAATTCCGCCAGGCACTTCAGGAAAATGCCCGGAAAGTAGGTGGCGAAAAGTTTGTTGTGGTTATCAAGCCAACAAAGCAATCAACCTATAAAAACATGGTTGATGTTCTGGACGAGATGGCCATTACCAAACTCAAGCGGTACGCCCTGGTGGATGTACTCACTCCGGACGAGAAGAAACTTCTCAAAGACAAAGTAAAATTAGACGCATAACACCATGGCAGAACTAGAATCCCCGGCAACACTCGATGATATCGTGTTTGCCAACCGGAACCGAGCGTATGGTGCCTATGATTTGCGGAAGTCTTATCCTAAAACTGTAACACGGGCCCTGATTATCGGTGGCATCCTGTTCACGTTAGGCGTATTGACACCAACGATTATAACCGCTCTAACTCCGGAGAAAACCGAACAGGCAATGGTCGAGGTGGACTTGATGAAGCTTCCACCACCACCTATTGACCCGAACGAGCCGCCACCACCGCCACCACCACCGGTAGAACTACCGAAGGTGAACACGGTGAAATTCCTTCCGCCGGAAGTAAAGCCGGATGAGGAAGTACCGGAAGAAACGCCACCACCGGCTGTTGAGGAATTGAAGGAAGCCGTTGCTGCCGAAAAAACGCAGGAAGGTGACCCAAATGCCGAAAACATCATTGCAGCCCCTGAAGCTTCAGCCGCTCCAACGAAAGTGGAAGTCGCTGTAGAAGCTGCCCCGAAAGAAGAGGAAATCTTTACGGTGGTAGAACAGCAACCTGAGTTCAGCGGTGGTATGGCTGCCCTTGGCCAATATCTGAGCAAAAACCTGCGCTATCCGGCAGCTGCTCAACGGGCTAACGTTTCAGGACGTGTGTTCGTTAGCTTCGTAGTAAATACGGATGGTAGTATTCAGGATGTACAAGTGCTGAAAGGCCTGGGCTTTGGCACAGATGAAGAAGCCCAACGCGTAGTAAAAGGCATGCCGAAATGGCGTCCTGGTAAACAATCAGGCCGACCAGTTCGGGTGAAATACAACCTACCGATTAACTTCACGCTGGAATAAACCCTATGCGCGGACAAAATCGAGGTCCAGCGCGGCTAACGCTGTATATATCAGTATTGGCTTCACTGGCATACTTGGGAGGAGGCATCGGACTGATTGCCTCCTCTCAGTCTTTTGGGGTGCTCCCAGAGCCCGGCCCGTTTCGGTACAGCATGGGAGCGTTGCTACTTATTTACGGCGCCTTTCGGGCGTACCGGGCCTATCAACGCTTTCAGGAAGATGATTAAACGATTTTTGGGTATTGCCATCTTAGCTGGTTTAATGAGCTGTGGCAATGGAAAACCGCCGTTAGACAATCCTTCGCGCGGTAACATCGTTATTGCTGCGGATGAATCCTTCCAGCCACTGGTCACTCAACTGACTTCGGCTTATGCCGGAATTTATCCAAACGTTCACTTTGATGTTGTCTTTAAACCTGAGCAGGAAGCGATTAACATGATGCTTCATGACAGTGCGCGGATCGTCTTTACGACTCGACCATTAAGGCCGAACGAACGGGCTGTACTTGATAAAAGCAAGATTAAAGGCGCGACGGAGAAAATTGCAACCGATGGCGTCGCACTCATTGTGAATAAGGCCAATACAGACAGCCTGATTTCCATGACCGAGTTACAACGCATTTTTAATGGGCAGACGAAAAACTGGAACCAACTAAAAAACGGTAACCAAAACAGCCCAATTACCCTGGTGTTTGATAACAATAATTCCAGTAATTTAGAATTTGTTTTGAACACCTTCAAGATTAAAAATGTTACTAACATACGAATTTTCACGACGCGCTCAAATCGAGAAGTTATAAACTTTGTGCGCAAGAATCCATCGGCATTGGGCTTCATCGGCGTCAATTGGATTAGCGATAGCGATGAACCCCTCTCAGTAGAATTAGCCAGCGACTTGCGCGTCATGGGCGTATCGGACAAGCCGAATCCAACGAAACGCGATGATTATTTTCAGCCGTTTCAGGAAGACTTAGGCATGCAGCGTTATCCATTACGGAGACCCGTCTATATAGTAAGCCGTGAAACGCATCCAGGATTGGGTGGAGGACTAATAAACTACATTGCCAGAGACGCAGGTTCGCTAATCATTCGTAAATTGGGCCTTTGGCCCAGAATTCCATATGATCGGATAATAAATCTGACTAAATAAGTAAGTTTTTTGGTTTACTTGTAATTTTTTAGATTTGCTAATTCGTTAAATAGGTACTAACCAAATTTCCTAATTTCCAACTTGAATTACATGATGAACAACCAGAAGCAATCGCTGATGACCATCCTGTTCGTTGGGGCAACTATGACGGCCCCTTTGATGGCGCAGGACGTCCAGACGGCCTTGAAAGATGTAGAGGCTGAGCGATATAATAAGGCGGGGCAAACGCTAACGCAGTTGGCCACCAGCTCGCCGACGGCTGACAATCAGTTTTATCTGGGCTATTATTACCTGAGAAGTGGGCAGCTGGACAAAGCAAAAGAAACGTTTCAGAAGGGTGCTGCCGCTGATGCTAAAAACCAGTTGAACAATATCGGACTGGCAGGCGTGGCCTTAGCCAAGGGTGACGGCGCAACAGCAAAGTCGCTGATCGATAACGCCGTTGCACAAACGAAAAGTAAGAATCAGGATGTTTTGATCCGTGGCGCTGAAATGTATACGCTGTCGGACCAACCCAAACAAAATGATCCTGCTGCTGCGTTGAGCCTATTAACTGTTGCCGACGAAAAGGATAAAAAGAACGAGAACGCCGAAATCGAAATGTTGATGGGCGATGCATACTTCCTGAAAAATGATGGCGGTAATGCCATTACGAAGTATGAAAATGCCCTGGCGATCAGCCCGAACCTAGCTGAAGCTAATTACAAAATCGGCCGTCTATACCTGCGCGGTAAAAACTATGCCAAAGCACAGGAATTCTTCAAACTGGCTATCCAAAACGATCCTGAGTTTGCCCCAACGTATCGTGCTTATGCCGATGCTCTAGCGAACTCGCGTGCGTACAAAGCAGCGGCTCAAAACTATGAGCTGTACGTACAAAAAAGTGGTACGACAGATCCTGAGCAATTACTTGACGTAGCTCGTTATAAATTTCTGGCACAGGACTACCAAGGAGCTGTTGCTTACCTGGATCAACTGAAGGGGAAAGTTAATAACCCAATCATTGACCGCATGTACGGATGGGCTTATAGCGCGTTGGGTAAGAATGCCGAATCAGTTGAAGCGCTTAACCGGTTCATTTCGACAGCACCGCAGAAAGTGATGGCTGACGATTATAAATACCTGGGCCGGGCAGAAGCGCAACTAGGTACTCCAGAGGGTGATTCGCTGAGCATTGTTAACCTGGAAAAGGCAGCTCCAATGGATACAACGGAGAACCTGTATCGTGAGATTGGTAAGAAATATTACGAAACCAAGCGTTACGATAAGGCGGCTAATTACTACGCCAAAACGATCCAGAATGATAAGAAACCACAAAACAATGATTATTTGTGGTTAGGTCTTGCCAATTATCAGTATGCGCCACGGGTTGGCCGGGATAGTTCGGCGGCTCCAATGGATACAGCTCAGATTCGGCAAGTAAAGCAACAGTACTATCTGCGGGCTGATTCAGCGTTTGCCCTTATGGCGCAAAAAATTGAATCAGATGGCAAAAAATACCCATTAGCTTACTACTACCGTGCGGGGGCCAATTACTATGCCTACCCCAAAGAACAGGAGAAAGCAGCTAGCTTGGCAGGCCCATTGTACGAAAAATTCATCGAGCAAGCTCTGTCTCCAGATTCGACGGACAAAACGGATTATAAGCGTTATCTGGTAACAGCCTACAAAGCATTGGCAGGCTTTGCTTTATTGAAGAAAGACGATGCCAAAGCGAAAGAGTATTTTGATAAAGTGCTGGCCATCGACCCCAATGACGAGAGCGTTAAACGGGCACTAGAAGGTCCTAAGGCAGCTCCAACGCCAACAGCGAAGCCTACTCCAAAGGCGCCCGTCAAAAAAAAAGTAGCCACTAAATAACTGGATTTTCTAGTTAACAGTCACAAAAGCGTAGGTTTGATACCTACGCTTTTTCTGTTTCTATGGAATAAAGCGCGTGGCTGTCAGGGAATAGAGTAATTTTACAAAAGGGTATCGTAACTTTGCGAGCGCATTTTTTGACAGATCGACACTACTACGAAAACCGTATGCTTAATCTTGTACTGTTTGGCCCCCCGGGCGCCGGGAAAGGAACCCAAAGCGAGTATCTAATTAAAAAGTATAATCTGATTCACCTCTCAACCGGTGACTTGTTACGATCACAAATTGCAGCCGGTACTGAGCTCGGTTTACAGGCAAAACAATTAATGGATCAGGGTTTATTGGTACCCGATGCGGTCGTGATAGGCATGATTGAGAGTAAATTACAGGAGAACCAGTCGGCTCCGGGGTTTATTTTTGATGGGTTTCCAAGAACGGTACGACAGGCCGAAGCGCTGGATGTGCTGTTAAGCCAGTATAATACGGAAATAACCAAAATGATCGCGCTTGTTGTGGATAGTGAAGAACTGACACGGAGGCTTCTACTCCGGGGGCAAACCTCCGGCCGACCAGATGACCAGAACGAAGAACTGATTCGACGTCGGGTAAAAGAATATAATGATAAAACTGCTCCAGTAGCCGACTACTATAGTCAGCAAGGGAAATTCGCAGCTATCGGCGGTATTGGTGAGATCGACACTATTTTCAAAGAAATATGTCATCAAATTGATGGGTCAGATAGCCAGTAATTAGCAATTATGGCTTCATCAAATTTCATTGATTACGTAAAAATAAATTGTCGCTCGGGTGCGGGCGGTGCAGGTTCTGTTCATTTTCGTAGAGAAAAGCACACGCCAAAAGGTGGGCCCGACGGGGGAGATGGCGGCCGGGGTGGCCACATTATTCTACGGGGCAACTCGCAATTATGGACACTTTTGCATTTAAAATACCGCAAGCATGTAAAAGCAGGTAACGGCGTGGCGGGCGAAGGGGGCCGACGGAGTGGCGCCCAAGGCGAGGATGTGATTCTGGAAGTGCCCCTTGGCACCATTGCCCGAGATCCGGAAACAACCGAAAAGTTAGCTGAAATAACGGAAGATGGTCAGGAAATTATTCTCTTTCCCGGTGGAAGGGGGGGCATGGGTAATGATCACTTCAAAACACCTACCCAACAAGCGCCTGATTATGCACAACCTGGTGAACCCGGTCGTGAAGAATGGGTCGTATTGGAATTAAAATTACTGGCGGATGTTGGCCTGGTCGGATTTCCAAACGCAGGCAAATCAACGTTACTATCTGTATTATCAGCCGCCCGGCCTGAAATTGCCGACTACCCGTTTACAACCCTTGTTCCTAATTTGGGGGTCGTAGCGTATAGGGATTATAAATCGTTTGTCATGGCCGACATACCGGGTATTATTGAAGGCGCTTCGCAGGGCAAAGGCCTGGGCCTACGTTTCCTGCGCCATATCGAACGCAACTCAATCTTACTTTTTTTGATTTCGGCGACATCCGAAAATATTCGACAAGAATATAATACGTTATTAAACGAGTTGCGCGAGTTCAATCCAGAACTTATGGATAAAACTCGTTTGCTGGCTATTACAAAGATTGACCTCATTGATGAGGAAACTCGCCTGAAGCTGGCCAATGATTTACCCAAAAAAGTACCCGTTGCCTATGTCTCGGCCGTTAGCCAGCGAGGCCTGGATGAATTGAAAGACATTATCTGGCAAAATCTGACAAGTATTGAGCCAGTTTAATTAGACCCATATTTGTTTATCAACAACTGGCTGGGCAGGCTGGTTGCGCCTTTAATTATTATGAAAAACGTCTCCGTAACCTTAGGTACGGCCTTTATTTTATTGCTCCCATTCCTGGCAATAGCTCAAATTCAGGTTTCTTTTCCTACAAGCCGAGCGGTTCTTCAACGAAATAATGCCAACCAGGCTACTATCCGTATTACGGGTTATTATACGGCGTCTGTAACCAGAGTAGAGGCACGATTACAGGCGCGTGATGGTCAGGGTACTTCGATAGACTGGCGAACCATTCAGGATAATCCAGCGGGTGGTGTATTCGCGGGCGATATAAGCGGGTCGGGTGGCTGGTATAACCTGGAAGTGCGGGGTATGAACGGTGATCAACAGGTTGGCAATACAACGACCGTTGAGCGGGTGGGCATTGGCGAGGTATTCATCGTAGCGGGTCAATCAAACGCACAGGGAATACATCAAAATGCGCCAAATCCACAAAACGATCGGGTAAATTGTGTAAACTACAGATATCCTGACAATGGTTTTCCAAACGATCCACCAGTCCCTGTTTTTACGCTACTCGATAATTCTCCCGGTTTTACGATTGCCCCCAGAGGTGTGGGAAGCTGGTGTTGGGGCCAGTTAGGGGATCTCTTGGTGAAACGGCTGAATGTGCCAGTTATGTTTTTTAATGCCGCCTATACGGGAACATCATCACAAAACTGGATTGATAGCGCCCCTGAAGGTGGTACAGCCTACGGTCCTGGTGGCGCTTATTTGCCTCGCCAGCCCTATATAAATCTTAAAATTGCGCTGCAATTCTACGCTAATACGCTCGGGGTCCGGGCTATTCTTTGGGAACAAGGGGAAACAGACAATTTGTTGAATATACCAACCAGCCAGTACATTAACCAGCTTCAGGCAGTCATTGCCCGCACCCGTACTGATTTTGGACAAGCTGTTCCCTGGGTTGTTGCCAGAGCCTCATATGGCGATAATTTCGGCGTTGACGCCAATGTGATTGCGGCCCAGAACCAAGTTATTGCCGCAACAGCCAATGTCTTTGCTGGCCCCGCCACAGATGCTATTCAGGTACCTCGAAACCGCCCTCCTCTCAATGATCCCGAGGGGTTCCACTTCGACTTCAATGGGCTTATTGAAGTGGCCAATGCCTGGAATGGTAGCCTGAATGATGCCTTTTTTCAAACTTCAACCCCATCGAGTCCCAAGCCCTCCCCTACTCTCTCGGTTGCCTGCGCCAGCAATAATAATCTGACGCTTGCCGTAAATGGGAGTTATTCAAGCGTGCAATGGGAGTCAGGCGAGTCGGGCAACACCATTACCAAAGGAGCGGGTACTTACCGGGCTAAAGTAAAAGATGCGTTAGGAAATACCCTTTTTACCGGACAGGCTAGAGTGTCTGATGCCCCCGTAGCCGCTACGACTGATAATCGCCCTCCTTCTGTATGTATTGGCAGTAGTCTGGCCCTAACCACAAATTACGATAACGTAACCTGGCTGAACCAGCAAAATAACCAAACAGTAGCTACCACACGATCATTCTCTACGGTTTCGGCGGGAGCATACTATGTTCGCTATAAGGATGTAAGCGGCTGTGATTTTACGTCGAATATTCTGAACGTTGCTGTAAACCCGTTGCCTGCTACGCCCACAATCTCTAATGAGAAATCAACTACCTTCTGCCAGGGTGATAACACAACCCTCCGCGCCAGCGCCGATAATATCCAGTATAACTGGAGTGATGGTCAAAATGGTAAAGTGATTAGTGTTGGTAGTTCAGGAAATTATTTCCTGACCGTAACCGACCAGAACGGCTGTACGTCGGCTCAGTCCAATACAATTGTGGTGACGGCGAATCCAGTGCCGGCAAAGCCAGTCATTGCGGCAAATGGCCCAACGACATTCTGTGCCGATCGAAATATTACCCTAACCGCGCCCCAAAACGTAGCTTACCAATGGACCAGCGGCCAAACTAGCCAAAGTATTACTCTGAATCAGTCGGGTAATTTTTCAGTACGAACCACCAATCAGTTTGGCTGTGCATCCGTACCGTCGGACGTTGTCACGATTAAAGTAAATCCCTTACCAGCCATTCCTTCTGTCAGCGCGGCTGGAGCAACCACGTTTTGTGAAGGTAACCGCGTTACTTTAAACGCGAGCAGCCCAATAGACATCGTTTGGTCAAGTGGACAAACAGACAAAAGCATTACAGTGGCTAGTTCCGGGAATTACGCGGCACAGGCGCGTGATCAGAACGGTTGCCTGTCGCCTTTCTCGTCTGTTCTGGCAGTAAAAGTTAATCCATTACCCGCCACACCAGTCATTCTGGCCAATCCATCACCAATTATATGCGAGGGAGACCGCGCCACCTTACGGGTCGACGGGAATTACACGGTCTTTTGGAGTACCGGCGATTCAACGCAGCGAATTATGACGGGAACACCGGGTACTTATTCGGCTAGTGTTCGTGATGTGAATGGCTGCCGGTCATTACAGGCAGGCTCTATTGTTGTTGAAACAAGACCGCTCCCTCCTCCTCCGACCATAAATATTATTGGTACATACACACTTGAGGCCGTAAGCTCAACGAATGGAACGCAATTTCGCTGGCGCCAGGGTAGCGACTCACTAGCCGCCCAAACAGCAATCATCAAAGCAAACCAATCGGGTGTCTATACAGCCCGTTCCTCTATCGTTTACTCGCAGACACTGACTTGTTTTTCGCTCCCGTCAGCGCCAATCACCTTTACACTTGACCCCAACAATAGAGGTCTGAGTATTTATCCAAATCCAAACCCGGAAAAGATTTTAACCCTGGAAACGCAGGCTAATCTTACGAATGCCACTATTACCATCTATACATTAACCGGCCAAGTGTCACTGACAGCTAACGTTCCTGTATTCGATGAACGTAAACAGCTTATCTTAACAAGCCTGCCATCGGGTTCTTATATTCTGCGTGTTCAGTCTGCCAGCTTCGACGTTTCTAAGCGAATTCTTGTTGGATTGTAATATTAATCGTACAGTGGCCGTTTAATCATAGAAATTAGCCTTAATTTTGCACTTTATCGGGAAAACTATTCTCGCTGAACAGTACTATAGTATATACTGAACAGTGGTCTGTTTTTTGCGTATACTATTGTCTATTACCCAATAGAGGTAATAGCTTATTATAAAGGGCTCTTGAGAAATCAAAAATGAAAAATCGTTATTTTCTAATTCATCTAGTAGCACTCGGTTTGATGGCCGTTAGTACCCGGATATCAGCTCAGACTGCCAGTCAGGTGATAAAAATTACGTATCCAGAAAGCCGGGCTATTTTCCAGCGCGAAAACGATAATACCAGTACCATTTATTTGTCGGGGAGCTTATACCAACCGGTCGATAGCGTTCAGGCTCGTGTTCAGGCCGAAGAAAGTGGTCAGGGCACAAATACGAACTGGGTCACTATCCAGCGAAATCCACAGGGTGGAATTTTTCAGGGCGCTTTACGGGCCAAAGGTGGATGGTATCGTCTGGAGGTTCAGGCCTTCATTGGCGGTGTTGCTACTGCCAGCGATGTGGTACGTAAAGTAGGGATCGGCGAAGTATTCATCATAACAGGCCAGTCAAACGCTCAGGGGTTTCAGAATTATGGGGCTGTAGGTGCTGGGGATGACCGGGTCAACTGTGTTACTTACGATAACAGCACGGCGAACTCATTAGGTGACCCACCAGCACCAACTTTCCAACAGTTGACCGCCACGTCCTTAATTGGCCCCCGTGGCCAAAGTGCTTGGTGCTGGGGATACCTGGGCGACTTACTGGTCAAGCAATACAATGTTCCTGTTTTATTCATTAATACTGCCTGGCAAGGTACGACCATTCAAAACTGGCGGGAAAGTGCCGATGGCAAGATTACAAAAAACTTATTCGCTTTAGGAACACCGAACGAAAATTTTCCAACCGGGATGCCCTACGCGAATCTGGTCATTGCGCTACGCTACTATTGTTCGCTTCAGGGATTAAGAGCCGTCTTGTGGCAACAGGGAGAGTTCGACAATTTCCCTCTACATTCTACCCGAAAAGATTATGCCGACAACATGCAATACCTGGTTAATAAGACGCGCGTCGATACTGACAGGTATCCAGCCTGGGTGCTTGCCCGCTCATCTTACAACAATGGACAGGTAAGTCAGGATATTATTCAGGCACAAAACGATGTCATTAACACGTATAATAACAACGTGTTTGCCGGGCCCTTTACGGATAATATCCAGATTCCCCGTTTCGATGACGTCCACTTTGGCAATCGAGCAACAAACAACCCCGGCGATAAAGGCCTCAACGATTTGGGCCAAGCCTGGTTCGCGAGTATGAATGCGGTTTTCTTCTCCAGTTCACGGCCATTACCCCCCCTACCGCAGCCTACGGTTAATGTAGCGTGTGCTACAGCTAATAATAGTATTACACTTAGCTTACCTAATCTGTACAATTCATATACCTGGAACTCGGGTCAGAAAACCCAGAGCATAACGATCAACCAGCCAGGTGTCTACCGTGCCGTTCTGAAAGACAAAGTAGGGAATACATATCTGTCGCCTGCGCTTGACGTACAAAGTCCTATTCAGCCCGCTACACCAACCATTTCACTGGCCAGTCAGCCGGGTACGGTGGTAGCGAATCAACTACAGGTTTGTGCCGATTCCAGCTTGTCTCTGCTGGCCAACACATCGGCAAACAGCACAGGTGTGTGGAGCGTAAGTACGACGACAACAGTCAGTAAGGCGATTAACTTGAATCAATCGGGGACCTATTCTGTGCAGGCAGTTAATGTATACGGCTGCAAATCAGCCCAGCCTGCCATAATAACCTTGAATGTTCGCCCTAAAGTACCGGTACCCAGTATCGAACAGATCGGGGCCTATAGCTTACAGGCGGTCTTACCCACTCCAACTGGTGGTCAGCCGGACTTATTCGACTGGCGTCGAGGGGCCGAAGTGATTCCACAGCGAAGTGCAGTTGTGAAAGTCGTTGTTTCGTCCAATTACTCAGCCCGCACCCAAACAACCTATACATTATCCAACAGCTCAACGCTAACTTGCTACTCGGATTTCAGTGTTCCTAAAGCGTTTACATTTGACCAGTCGAATGGCGGTTTGAGCGTATACCCAAACCCTGCCACCACTGGTTCGATTACAATAGAAACCATCGAAGACCTTAAAAACGCCGATGTCAGTGTCTTCTCTCTAAGTGGCCAGGAGCTTTTCTCAACGAAAGTACCATCGCTGGATGAGCGGAAAGCGATTGATGTTTCGGGATTAGCTCAGGGAATATACCTCATCCGGGTTCGTTCGGCTGGTTTTGATATATCCCGGCGAATTATTATCAATAGATAGCGCCATTTCTGCCACTTGTTTATAGAAGCCACTCTTTACAGGGTGGCTTCTGCCTTTTAGGCCTAATCTGCTTGTTTAGAGTTGATAAAATAACTCTTGTGGCTTATCTTTGAAAGATAGTGGAACGAACGCCTGCGCGTACATAAATGGCCCTATTGGTTTTATCGCTACCTTTGCGCCGTTCCTGTCAACTACTCCTATGAACGCAACTTATCTGCCGGCCGATTATCTGCCGGTGCTTATTCAATTAGGTCTGGCACTCGGTTTCATCGTGACAACGATGCTTGTTACCCACAACATCGGCCCTAAGCGCAACAGTCAGAAAAAGGATGACCCATTCGAGTGTGGTATCCCTGTGCAGGGTGATGCCCGTACCCCGATCTCGATCAAATATTTCCTGATTGCCATTTTATTTGTCCTGTTCGACGTTGAAGTTATCTTTCTTTATCCCTGGGCCGTTAATTTCAAGGGCTTAGGCATAACAGGATTTATCGAAATGGTGCTGTTTATGGGACTACTTCTGGCGGGTTTCTACTACGTGATCCGCAAAGGAGTTTTGAATTGGGAATAAGCGTATAAATGAATTTTAGAGCATATTTATTCGTTGTTACAGTAAGCAACTACAACGTTTTTTATGGCAACTGATATCAAGCTGGCTGAGGCCCCCGCGAGTTATGATGGCCCGGGATTTTCGGCTACTTCATTCGATAAAATTATTGGCCTAGCCCGGGCAAACTCGCTTTGGCCTTTGCCTTTTGCTACTTCGTGCTGCGGTATCGAATTCATGTCGACGATGGCATCGCACTACGACTTAGCCCGATTTGGATCGGAGCGGCCCAGCTTCTCTCCCCGTCAGGCCGATATGCTGCTGGTAGCTGGAACGATCGCCAAAAAAATGGGACCGATCGTCAAGCAGGTATATCTTCAAATGGCCGAACCCCGCTGGGTTATTGCCATTGGTGCCTGTGCGTCGAGTGGCGGCATTTTCGATACATACAGCGTTTTGCAGGGAATTGATCGCATTATTCCGGTGGACGTGTACGTGCCGGGTTGCCCACCTCGTCCTGAGCAAATTCTGGATGGCGTGATGCAGTTGCAGGAGTTGGCAAAAAATGAGTCGCTCCGTCGGCGCAATACGGAAGAATATACTCAACTGCTTAATTCATATAGCATTCAATAAACAGTAACGGGTGAATGGATCACCTTAATTTTTGCTCCATTCACCCGTTCGCTTAGTCACTCATTCACTACCTGATAATGCTGACCAACGAAGAGGTTGCGCAGATAATAATAAACCAGTTTGGCGAAAGCGTTACGGATTTTGATGATCCGTATAACCTATTAACGTGTTCGACCAGCCGGGATCAGATTATTCCGCTCGTTAAATACCTGAAGGAACATCCAACGCTGAAAATCGGCTTCCTTACCGATATTACAGCGATCCATTACCCAGATTCAGTTGGGAAGGAGTTTTGTGTGGTGTATCATTTGCACAGCCTGCAAAATAATTTCCGGATACGAATTAAGGTTTATCTGGCGACGGATGATATTCATATCCCGACTATGATTCCACTGTATGCCAGTGCAAACTGGATGGAACGGGAAACCTTCGACCTATTTGGCATTCTCTTCGATGGTCACCCCGACTTACGCCGGATTCTGAACATGGAAGAAATGGATTACCATCCCATGCGTAAAGAGTATCCGCTCGAAGACGCAACCCGGGAAGATAAAATTGATGCACTGTTTGGACGATAACTACTGGTGAAAGAGCGAAAAGCGGCATTAGCACGCATTCACTCTTTCGCTCTTTCGCTTTTTAAATATGGTTTCTGAAGAACTCGATATAGCGAATAAAAACTTACCTGCCGAGCAGGGTCCGGTTCAATACGTTAATGAACTGACAACCCTCAATCTTGGCCCGACTCACCCCGCTACCCACGGTATTTTTCAGAACATCCTGCAAATGGATGGTGAGAAGATCGTGTCGGGAGAGCAGACAATCGGCTACATCCACCGAGCCTTTGAAAAAATTGCCGAACGTCGGCCTTTTTATCAGATTACGACCCTGACCGACCGCATGAACTACTGTTCGTCGCCCATCAACAACATGGGTTGGCACATGACCGTAGAAAAGTTGCTGGGCGTCGAAGTCCCCAAGCGGGCGCAATACATTCGCGTTATTATGATGGAATTGGCCCGGCTGGCCGATCACCTCATTTGCAACGGTATTCTGGGTGTTGATACAGGGGCATTTACCGGCTTCCTGTACATTTATCAGGAGCGGGAAAATATCTATGAGATCTACGAAGAAGTTTGTGGAGCCCGACTGACTACCAACATGGGCCGTATTGGCGGCATGGAACGGGATCTTTCGCCCACGGCTATCCGCAAAATCAAAGAATTACTCGTTCGCTTCCCGAAAGTACTGGCTGAGTTTGAAAACCTCTTCAACCGCAACCGGATTTTTATGGATCGCGTCGTTAACGTAGGCGCTATTTCGGCAGAGCGGGCACTAAGCTACGGCTTCACAGGCCCAAACCTGCGGGCTGCGGGCGTTGACTACGATGTGCGGGTTATGAACCCTTACTCGTCGTACGAAGACTTTGAATTCGATATCCCGGTCGGTCAAAGTGGCGACACTTACGACCGGTTTATGGTTCGGAATGAGGAGATGAAGCAAAGCCTTCGGATCATTCAGCAGGCTATCGATAACCTGCCCGAGGGTTCATACTTTGCAGACGCCCCTCAGTATTATCTGCCTCCGAAACAGGAAGTTTATAAAAACATGGAAGCCCTCATCTATCACTTCAAAATTGTGATGGGTGAAATCGATGCTCCTGTTGGCGAGGTTTACCACGCAGTTGAAGGCGGCAACGGTGAGTTAGGTTTCTACCTGATCAGCGATGGCGGACGGGCACCTTACCGTTTGCACTTCCGTCGGCCCTGTTTCATTTACTACCAGGCTTATCCGGAAATGTGCAAAGGACTGACACTGTCGGATGCCATCGTAATTATGAGTAGCATGAACGTCATTGCCGGTGAGCTGGACGCCTAATCTTAAATTAGAAAGCGTTTGGCAACGTAATACAAGTGCTGCCATTGATGAAGCGAAAGCCGAGATGAATTTATCTCGAAAAGACAAGTTTGAACCAGCAACATTGACTTGGAAAGAAGTCTTGACGACGAATACCTGCTGTAAATAATGACAACTGAAACAACTAATCCCGCCGTAACATTTACGCCCGAGCGGGTTGCTAAAGCGCAGGAAATTATTGCCCGCTATCCGGAAGGCAAGCAAAAATCGGCCTTGTTACCATTGTTGCATTTGTTGCAGGAGCAGGAAGGCTGGACCAGCCCTGAAGGCATGGACTACGTAGCCCGAATGCTCAATATTCAGCCGATTGAGGTTTATGAGGTCGCTTCGTTCTACACCATGTACCACCTCAACCCGGTTGGTAAACACGTTATCGAATACTGCCGGACAGGCCCTTGCTGCCTGATGGGAGGTGAGGAAGTATACGCTCACTTAAAACAACGGCTTGGTATTGACACCGGGCAAACAACCGTAGACGGTCAGTTCACACTCAAAGAAGTCGAGTGTCTGGCGGCTTGCGGCATGGGGCCGGTCTTTCAGGTTCGGGAGAAATATTACATGAACCTCACCAACGAACGCGTGGATGAGATCATTGACGAATTGTCGAAATAACCAGTATGGCTACCAAAATACTAACCGAGCATATCAACGTTCCGGGCATTGAGACCTTCGATGTGTACCGGAAACAGGGCGGCTATACGGCCGTAGAAAAGGCAATCAAGACAATGACTCCTGAAGCCATTGTTGAAGAGGTAAAGAAAGCGGGCGTTCGGGGCCGGGGTGGCGCCGGATTCCCGATGGGGATGAAATGGAGCTTTCTGGCTAAGCCGGAAGGCATTCCGCGCTATCTGGTTTGTAATGCTGATGAATCGGAGCCAGGTACGTTCAAGGATCACTACCTGATGAAAAACATTCCCCATCTGCTCATCGAAGGGATGATTATCTCGTCGTTTGCCTTGGGCGCCAATAAGTCATTCATCTATGTACGGGGTGAATTGATGTATGTTATTCATATCCTTGAGAAAGCCATTGCGGAGGCAAAAGCAAAAGGTTTTCTGGGAAAAAACATCCTGGGAAGCGGCTACGACCTTGAGTTAGTCGTTCAACCCGGCGGTGGCGCTTACATTTGTGGTGAGGAAACTGCCTTGCTCGAATCGCTGGAAGGCAAACGTGGTAACCCGCGGAATAAGCCGCCCTTCCCAGCCGTAAAAGGATTATATCAAAGCCCAACGGTGGTTAACAACGTTGAATCTATTGCAACAACGTCATGGATCGTTAATCATGGTGGTGATGCGTATGCGGCTATTGGCATCGGACGTAGTACAGGGACTAAATTAATTTCAGCATCGGGCCATATCAATAAACCGGGTGTTTATGAAATTGATCTCGGCGTTCCAGTCGAAGATTTCATTTATGCGGACGAGTGGTGTGGTGGAATTCGTCCGGGTCATAAGTTTAAAGCACTCGTCGCAGGAGGATCATCTGTCCCCATTTTGCCTGCTAATCTGGCCTTGACGCTGGCGAATGGCGAAAAACGATTGATGTCGTATGAGTCACTCTCCGATGGCGGCTTCGCAACCGGCACTATGCTGGGATCAGGAGGCTTCATCGTTTTTGACGAAACCTCCTGCATCGTTCGAAACACCTGGAATTTCTCGCGTTTCTACCACCACGAATCCTGCGGACAATGTAGTCCTTGCCGCGAAGGAACAGGATGGATGGAAAAAGTGCTTCACCGGATTGAGTACGGACATGGGCACCAGCAGGACATTGATTTGCTGGTCGATGTGGCAAAGAAGATTGAAGGAAATACCATTTGCCCCCTGGGCGATGCGGCTGCCTGGCCGGTTGCCAGCGCCATCCGGCATTTCCGGGAAGAGTTCCAGTGGCACATTGACCACCCAACCGAAGCCACCCAACCGGGCGCTGTTTACCGGGGTGAAATGGCTCTGGTTTAACTATACGGCGGCTGAGATGCCGTTTTAGAACTGAATGATTTGCGGCTTTATGGCCGCAGTATACAATATGGAAGACGTAAAGCCGCAACTATTAAAAGTCACTATTGACGGAATTGAAGTTGAAGTGGAGCCAGGAACGACCATTTTACAGGCCGCTCGTAAGATAGGTCCGGCGGTAGCTCCTCCGGCTATGTGCTACTACCAGCCCTTGAAAGGTAGTGGTGGCAAATGCCGGGCGTGTCTGGTTCGGGTGGCAGCAGGGTCAGCCAAAGATCCACGGCCCATGCCAAAACTGGTTGCATCGTGCCTGACAGCTGTTCAGGATGGCATGATTGTCGAGAATGAAACCAGTCCGCAAGTAATTGATGCCCGGAATGGTATCGTTGAGTTTCTTTTATTGAATCACCCGCTCGATTGCCCTGTTTGCGATCAGGCTGGTGAATGTGATTTGCAAAACTTTGCCTTCGACCATGGCAAAGCGACGACCCGCTACGAAGAAGATCGCCGGACATTTGAGAAACGGGACATTGGCCCTTACATACAACTGCACATGACGCGTTGTATTCTGTGCTACCGTTGCGTATACACAGCCGATCAGATTACAAACAAACGCGTTCATGGCGTCATGAATCGGGGCGATGCATCGGAGATCAGCACCTATATCGAGAAAGCCATTGATAACGATTTTTCCGGAAACGTTATCGACGTATGTCCCGTTGGTGCATTGACCGACAAAACGTATCGTTTCAAAAACCGGGTTTGGTTTACGAAGCCGGTTGATGCGCACCGCGATTGCCCGACCTGCTCAGGGAAAGTAACCTTGTGGTATCGGGGGGAAGACGTGATTCGGGTAACGGCGCGCAAAAATGAGTGGAACGAAGTAACCGAGTTTATTTGTAACACGTGCCGCTTCGATACAAAGAAAACTAGTGACTGGACCATTGAAGGGCCAACCAAGATTTCCCGAAGTTCAGTTATATCAGCAAATAAATATCGGGCGGATACAATCAAACCAAGCTTTGGCGAACGTCTGGCAGCCGCCGATTATAAACCGATTCACGATGAACGCGATACGTCGCAATTGTCGATCCAGCAATTACCCGCTGAGCGTTTTGCTAAAGTATTGCCATCAGCCTTAGAACCAGAGGTTTAACTAATTTAACGTGGTGTCGGGTTCTAAAACTCGACACCCATTTCAAAAGTGTCGGATTCTCAAACCCGATACCACACAAAAATGGACTTAACCGTATTACTCGTTAAAGGCATCATTATCCTGGTCATTTTCGGGATAACGCTCCTGATCGCGACGTACTCGACGTACGCTGAGCGAAAAGTAGCGGCTTTCCTGCAGGATCGTCTTGGTCCAAACCGGGCAGGCCCCTGGGGACTGTTGCAACCCATCGCCGATGCGGGAAAAATGTTCTTCAAAGAAGATTTTATTCCTTCACAAGCCAGCAAGTGGCTATTTATTCTGGGCCCTTGTTTGGCTATGCTAACCGCGCTGATGTCAAGCGCTGTTATTCCGTTTGGCGATAGCATCCGCTTCGATAACTATTCCATTCCTGTACAGGGCATCGAAATCAACATCGGCGTGTTGTACATTTTTGGTGTTGTATCGCTGGGCGTTTATGGCGTGATGGTTGGTGGCTGGGCGTCGAATAACAAGTTTTCACTGCTGGGTGCTATCCGGGCTGCCTCCCAGAACATTAGCTATGAGATTGCCCTGGGTTTGTCGATGATCGCCATCCTGATGATGACCGGTTCACTATCCGTTCGGGCCATTGTTGATCAGCAGGCGAGTTTCTCTGAGTGGAATGTATTTACACAACCGATTGGGTTCATTATTTTTCTGACCTGCTCGTTTGCCGAGTGTAACCGTACACCCTTCGACCTGCCCGAGTGCGAAACAGAACTTGTTGGTGGGTACCATACCGAGTACAGCTCCATGAAACTGGGCTTCTACCTGTTCGCCGAGTACATTAATATGTTCGTTTCATCGGCATTCATCTCATCGCTGTATTTTGGTGGGTTCCATTATCCGTTCATGAACGAAGTTGGCAGCGCTCTCGAAAAATCAATGGGTGCAATCACTGGGCATAACATCGCAACGGCCATTGGCTTTGTGGTATTCTTCGGCAAAATATTCTTTTTCATCTTCTTCTTCATGTGGGTTCGCTGGACGCTACCGCGTTTCCGGTACGATCAACTCATGAACCTGGGCTGGAAAACTCTGATTCCCCTGTCGATTCTGAATGTCGTTTTGACCGGCGCGGGTTTATTATACAATTTCAAATACGCAACTTGGTTAATTGTTGTGGTAATGGTGGTCATGGTTCTGGTATCGTCAGCAAAAGCACCGAAACGCGAGGCTATTCCACAGGCAACAGTCTAAGTCAACTGATTTTTGGTTTATGGTTTTTGGTACCGGGTTAGCTTACGCATAACCAAAGCTGTAAACCAAAGCCAAAAAATTGAACACTAAAAAGAATGCAGTTAACGAATCGCTCAAAACAAGTCAGCAATAAGGAAATGACGCTGGCTGAGAAGATGTATCTACCTGCCATTGTTGGCGGGTTAGCCATCACGATCAGCCACTTTTTCCGGAAGAAGCCGACCATTCAATACCCCGAGGTGAAAAAATACCTTGGCCCAATTTACCGTGGCCACCACGTATTGAAACGAGATGAACAGGGCCGGGAACGTTGTACAGCCTGCGGCCTATGCGCGGTTGCTTGTCCAGCCGAAGCGATCTCGATGGTAGCGGCAGAACGCAAAAAAGGAGAAGAAGGACTATACAGAGAAGAAAAATACGCGGCTGTTTACGAGATAAACATGTTGCGCTGTATTTTCTGTGGCTTGTGCGAAGAAGCATGCCCAAAGCAGGCCGTTTACCTCCGCCACGACCGAATGGTACCGGTTTTCATGGAACGCGAAGATGTGATCTATGGCAAAGATAAACTGGTCGAAAAAATGGACGACCGGTATATCCGGATCGCTAACTCAGAAGTGCAGACCACTCCAACCGAACCAAGTCTAACGCGGGCGGCTACCTAGCCGCCCGTTGTCTCCCCTACCATTCTCTAGTTGATTGAGCTATGACTGAATTTATAACCTTTTTCAAGACATTAACCCCGACTGGCTATTTGTTTCTGGGTTTAACGGCGCTTACGCTGTTTAGCGCCATTGGTGTTGTAACAGCCCGGAACCCTATTTATAGCGTTCTGGCGCTTATCGCCACGTTCTTCTGCCTTTCGGGTCATTATATTTTGCTGAATGCTCAGTTTCTGGCGGCAGTAAATATCATTGTCTACGCAGGGGCTATCATGGTTTTGTTTTTGTTCACGATTATGTTTCTGAACTTGCGGAAAGAAGATGAAGAATCGAAAACAAACCTGACTAAAATGGCTTCGGTCGTTGTAGGCGGTATTTTGATGATTATGCTGATCACCATTTTCCGGGCTAAAAGCGCTCAAGTGCCAACGGTGAGTGCCGCAACGTTTAACAATAAAACGGGACTCGTTGAAAACCTCGGCCGGTTGCTGTACAGCGACTATATCTTGCCGTTCGAATTAGCCTCTGTTCTGTTTCTGGTGGCCATGGTGGGCGCTGTTATGCTTGGCAAACGTGAAGCTGGCGACCGCCATTTTTAACTGGAATTTCGTTGGTTTACGCGATTTCTCTACTTTTTAAGCCGCTCATTGAGCGGCTTTTTTCTTTTCAGTCATTGCGCGAGCGCCCCAAAAAGGTATACTCCACCAAAGTTGCACTTGTGAAAAGAAAATAGTATGCTTGCATAATAATTCGCGAATCTGGTGTAATTTTTCGCCTAAAAAATAAGTTATTGCCTTGAAGTACCTGCTTAATCAGTAAAACAACATCGCATTTTTATGGACGCATACATTGTAGCCGGATATCGTACAGCCGTGGGTAAAGCACCACGTGGGGGACTCCGTTTTACCCGCCCTGATGATATGGCGGCTGAAGTTATTAAGCATTTGTTAAGCCAGGTTCCTTCACTCGACCCGGCTCGGGTTGAAGACCTTATCGTTGGAAATGCCGTGCCTGAAGCAGAGCAAGGTATGCAGATTGCCCGATACATTGCCTTATTGTCGCTGCCCAACAGTGTTCCCGGTATGACAATCAACCGATATTGCGGTTCCGGGTTGGAAGCAATTGCCATTGCCTCCGCCAAAATTCACGCTGGTCTGGCCGACTGCATCATTGCTGGTGGCACCGAATCCATGTCGATGGTGCCGGTGATGGGTTGGAAAACAGCGCTTAATTACGAGATTGCCAAAGCACACCCCGATTATTACATTGGCATGGGGCTCACCGCCGAACAGGTTGCTCAGCAGTTCAATATCAGCCGCGACGCGCAGGATGAGTTTGCCTACGCGTCTCACCAAAAAGCACTGGCGGCTCAGAAAGACGGCAAGTTTGCTGATGAAATTGTCCCCATCAAGGTAAGTGAAACATATTTTGACGCCGAAAGTAACAAAAAGAAAACCCGCGAATGGACCGTTGCGCAGGATGAAGGTCCTAGGAAAGATACAAGTGCCGAAGGGTTGGCTAAGTTAAAACCGGTTTTTGCGGCTGGTGGATCGGTTACGGCTGGTAACTCGTCACAAACCTCTGACGGAGCCGCTTTTGTCGTCGTGATGTCGGAGCGCCTGGTTAATGAATTGAATCTACAGCCTGTTGCCCGCATGGTATCGTATGCTACGGCAGGCGTTGAACCTAAAATCATGGGTATTGGCCCTGTTGCGGCCATCCCCATTGCACTCAAAAAAGGCGGACTCAAACAGGACGATATTGACCTTATTGAACTGAATGAAGCCTTTGCGGCTCAGTCATTAGCGGTTATTCAAGAACTGGGCCTCGACCCCAGTAAAATAAATCCAAACGGTGGTGCTATTGCCCTGGGTCACGCACTCGGGTCTACGGGCGCGCGGTTGTCCGTGCAGTTACTCAATGAAATGCGCCGTCGGGACCAGAAATACGGGATGGTCTCTGCCTGCGTTGGAGGTGGACAAGGTGTTGCCGGAATTTTTGAACGACTGAACTAGAAAGGTTTATCAACCACAGAGGCACAAAGAGCACAGAGCTGTCCATTAGGAACCTCTGTGCTCTTTGTGCCTCTGTGGTTGATAAACTATTACTGCTAAAAAACTCATTATCAGATCCGTTTCATAGGTTTCAATAGTCAGCTTCTGACACTGCAGCGGTCTGCGAAAGTATAATTTCTTCTTACAGTCCACGCTTGACTAAAAATATTATTAGTATGCTTGCATACTAATTTTGAAATGATTTTATTTGTTAACGAATTAGTATGCAAGCATAATAAACTCTTTTCAATATGATCGCGGCAGAACCAAAAGCCTCTTTAAAAGGTGGCGAATTTCTGATCAAAGAAACGCAGGCATCACAGGTTTTTATTCCTGAAGAATTTACCGAAGAGCAGCAGATGATTGCGGCTACCTGCCGCGAGTTTCTGGAGCGGGAAATATGGCCACGTCTGAATGAAATTGACAATGCCAAATCGCCAGAACTGATTTCATCCCTTATGGACAAAGCCGGTGAACTGGGTATTCTGGGCACGTCCGTACCGGAACAGTACGGTGGTTTTGGCACAAATTTCAATACGTCAATGCTGGTCGCTGAAGTAACGGGCGCGGGCCATTCCTTTTCGGTGGCTTTATCTGCTCATACCGGTATCGGTACGCTACCCATCGTGTACTATGGCAATGAAGACCAGAAATCAAAATACCTTCCCAAACTGGCATCTGGCGAGTGGAAAGCAGCTTATTGCTTAACGGAGCCCGATTCAGGTTCAGACGCCAATTCAGGTAAGACCAAAGCAAAGCTGACCGAAGACGGCTCGCATTATATATTGAATGGTCAGAAAATGTGGATTACCAACGGTGGTTTCGCCGATGTGTATATCGTATTCGCTAAAATTGACGAGGACAAAAATTTGTCTGCTTTCATTGTTGAGCGTGGCTACGAAGGCATCACCATGAATGAGCCGGAGCACAAAATGGGTATCAAAGGCTCCGATACTCGTCAGATTTTCTTCAATGACTGCAAGGTTCCCGTTGAGAATCTTTTGTCGGAGCGTGGCAATGGCTTCAAAATCGCCGTCAACATTCTCAACATAGGTCGGATTAAGCTGGGCATTGCTGCTGTCGGCGGATCAAAAGAGGTAATCAATCATGCCATCCGCTATTCAAACGAGCGGAAACAATTCAAAACGGCCATTTCTCAATTCGGTGCGATTAAGCATAAACTAGCCGAGATGGCGTTGAAAGTATACGCGTCCGAAACCGCTTCCTACCGGGCTGGCCAGAACATCGACGACCTGATTGAAGACCTCAAAAGCCAGGGGCTCGACGACGCTTCGGCTAAGTTGAAGGCATTGGAGCAGTTTTCTATCGAGTGCGCCATTATGAAAGTACACGGTTCGGAAGTCCTGGATTACGTAGTCGATGAAGGCGTTCAGGTGTATGGAGGTATGGGCTATTCTGCCGATGCACCGATGGATCGCTCCTACCGGGATGCGCGCATCAACCGGATTTTTGAAGGCACGAACGAAATCAACCGGATGCTCGTCGTAGATATGCTGTTGAAGCGGGCCATGAAGGGCGAACTTGACTTGATGGGTCCGGCTATGGCCGTTGCCAAAGAGATCATGTCCATCCCCGATTTCTCCATGGAAGAGGAGGAAGGCTTATTTGTCGCTGAGAAAAAAGTTATTCGGAACTTGAAGAAAGCTGCCTTAATGGTATCAGGTGCTGCCGTACAAAAGTTCATGATGAACCTCTCAACCGAACAGGAAATCCTGATGAACGTGGCCGATATGGCTATTGAAATTTACGTGGCGGAATCAGTTTTACTACGGGTTGAAAAACTAATTGGTATAAAAGGCGAAGAAGCCGTTGCCCTGCAAAAACAAATGGCGCTGGTGTATTTACATGAAGCGGTTGAGAAAGTCAACAACTCTGGTCGGGCTGCAATTACGTCGTTTGCTGAAGGCGATGAGCTACGGGGCATGTTGATGGGCTTGAAACGATTCACGAAAATTGACCCAATGAATCTCAAAGACGCCCGTCGCCAGATTGCCGACGCCATGATTGCCGAGAATAAATACATTTTCTAGGAAACGTAAGCTCCGGCCTGCTTTTTTCTATAAGGTTGTAAATAAGCCGCTTCTCTGTTCTTAGAGAAGCGGCTTATTCATGTCGACCAGACGGTCAATTTTATTCATGGCTGGTTCCAGGCTTTGGAGTTCTCCGGGTTTATTTCTTTTTAAGCACTTTATCGGTGAGCACGTCATTTAGCACCTGCTCCCGGTAGTTTCGGCTGATGGGAATGCGGTGGGTCTGAATAGATAGTTCATTGCCCTCGATTCCGTCGATTTTATTAATAGCAACGATGTATGATTTATGCACTCGAATAAATAATTTATGATTTAAATCCTGCTCTATATTTTTCAAATAGAGCATTGTTACGTACCTGGCTTTCTGCGTGTAAATGGTCACATAATTCTGCAATCCTTCGATGAACAGGATATCATTGACTACTATTTTCTCGTATTTATTACCGCATTTGATAAAAAAGTAGTCGGCCTCACTTTCTTCTTTTGGCTGACTAGCCGACGTGGCTTTAGTGACCAATCGATGATAGTCACGAGCTTTGCTGGCGGATTTAAAAAAGCGGTCGAACGTAATGGGTTTGAGTAAGTAATCAAGCACATTTAACTGAAAGCCTTCCAGCGCAAAACTAGGGTAAGCCGTTGTGAGAATTACCAGCGGTGGCTTTTGTACCATCTTCAAAAAGTCGATCCCACTCATCTTCGGCATCTGAATATCCAGAAAAACCAGATCCACAGGTTGTTGGTCCAGTATTCTGAGCAAGTCGAGTGGATTTTCGCAGGTACCGGTCAGGTGTAGGAAATCAATGTCTCGTACATAATTCGCCAGCCCCTCCCGAGCTAATGGTTCATCGTCGACTAGTACACAAGTAAGCTTCATCGCGGTCTTCAGGCTATTTGTAGGGTGGGCGTTACAATACAATCCGAAAGGGTTAACGCCAGCTTTACTTCAAACTGATGCTGACCGTGCTGAATCGTAAGTTCATACTGTTCCGGATAGAGTAGATCCAGCCGTCGCTGTACATTTTTCAGGCCAATACCACCCTGACGAATCACTTCAGACGAAGCGTTGGGCGAGGTACTGTTAACTACAGAAAAATGTAATTTCTGACCATCCAGGGCAAGCTTTACCCGAATCCAGTTAGGCTTGTCTGCATGTTTAGAAACGTGCTTAACCGCGTTTTCGACAAAGGTCAGTAGAATAAACGGGGCGATGCTCCATTGTCCGCTAATGGACCTGGGTGATTCAAAACGAACGGTCACATTGCTGTTTTGACGAAGCTTTTCCAATTCGATGAAGTTTTCCAGGTACGTAACTTCGTTCACCAGCGGAATGTGCCGGTCGTTGCACTCATAGAGTTGATAGCGTAATAATCCGGAAAATTTGGCCAGTGATTCTGATGCCATATCCGGGTTTTTATGAATTAGGAAAAAGATGGAATTGATGGTGTTGAACAGAAAGTGCGGGTTGAACTGGTTTTTTAGAAATGTCAGTTCGGCTTCCAGTTTTTCTTTCTCTAAAAGTTGCTGCCGCTGCCGGGTCTGGATCCAATTTTTGGTCAGTTTAATACTCATGGCCAGCGTGGTACTGGCAACAGTCGATGGCAGTGCATTACTAAAAAACGTATTGAAACAGGCCGATTGACCATACAGATCGGCAATCGTTCGTCCACTCAAATAAGCACTGAAATAGTACCCACCAACAATGCAAAGCGTAGCCCATAATACGGTCAGAACCAGGCAGGCTATATACGTGGCGAACTGACTCTTCTCCAGGTATCTGGGAATTAAGTAATAAAGATTGAAGTAGACAGCCAGTGCCTGAAAAATAACATAGAAACTGTACTTGAGCGCGTAGGGTAAGACAACCAGCGACTCAAAAACTCTCACCGGATTGCCCAGCGTAACAACCCACCAGAGGTAATGATATAAAAACCAGAATGGAAGGTGATACAGCTTGTATTTCACAAACCAGCTCCGGCTTAATTGGCTATATGAGAATGCACGCGGCATGGGTAAGCAGAGTTTGTTTGATCAGCTAAGAGCCGTCCTAAGTTACACAGCCTGAGTGAGTTTATACCGATTATATACATGAGTTGACCAAACTAATTGACCAACGACCTGATTGACTAGACGACCGGCACATGGGTACCACTCCGGAAGTTTGTGTTTAGCATATCGTTGATTTTATGCACTTCGTCAACATTACCGGGTCAGTCGTCAATTCGTTTTCCGGTTGATTTTTGTTGGCCGTTTCTTTACCAGGCAGCCCAAATCAACCTTCGTATGCCTACATACAATTTATCAGTCAACGAAAAAAAATACGCCATTAACGCCGATGCTCAAATGCCATTGCTGTGGGTGATCCGGGATATTGTTGGATTGACCGGAACAAAATACGGCTGCGGTATTGCGCAGTGTGGCGCGTGCACGGTGCATCTCAACGGAGCTCCTATCCGATCCTGTTCTTTTCCCATATCCGCTGTAGAAGGTCAGCCCGTTACCACCATTGAAGGAATTTCCAGCAATAATACGCACCCGGTGCAAAAAGCGTGGATTGCCGAACAGGTTCCTCAATGCGGATACTGCCAAAGCGGTCAGATCATGTCTGCTGTTGCACTCTTAAAAACCAATGCGCATCCAACCGATGCCGATATTGACGCGGCCATGCAGGGAAATATCTGCCGTTGTGGCACTTATCCCCGTATCCGAAAAGCCATCAAGCGAGCCGCGGGTATACCTTTTAAAACCAATACGCATGGAAATCAGTAAACAGGAACTGTCCAGGCGGAATTTCATCTGGCAGACTGGACTATCGGGCATCGCCCTGACTCTTGGTGCTTGCCTGCCAGCATCCGGCAGAACGGCACCTGAGCTTATCAATATTCAAACCACCAGTACAGAAACGGCACTCCTCGCCTGGATCTCCATTGATACCACGGGTAAGGTGACCATTATGAATCATCGCTCAGAAATGGGTCAGGGGACGGCCCAGGCGATTCCGCAGATGATTGCCGAAGAACTGGAGGTGGCCATGCATCAGGTCAAGGTTGTATCAGCACCGGCTAACCCCAAAGCGTTCGGTCCTCAACCGCAAGAAGGAAGTTTTTCGGTACGGGGCTGGTACAAACAGTTGCTGCAAATTGGCGCTTCGGCCCGCGAAATGCTCATCGGAGTAGCCGCCAAACGGTGGAACGTGCCGCTATCCGATTGTTACGCAGCCCATGGGCAGGTCATTCATCGCCCAACGGCAAAGAAGATTGGATATGGGCAACTTGTGGAAGAAGCCGCCAGTGCAGAACCGCCACAACACGTACCATTGAAAAAACGGAAGGCATATACGCTCGTCGGGAAGCCCTTACACCGACTGGATATTCCGCTCAAGACAAATGGCAAAGCTCAATTTGGATTGGATAAGAAACTGCCGGGAATGCTATACGCAGTGGTCGAACGAAGCCCCCGGTTTCGTGGAAAAGTAAACGGGTTTGACGACACCCGAACGAAGGCAATACCAGGCGTAAAACAAGTCTTCATCGTGCATCGGCCCGTTTTTGGTGATCTATTCGAAGGTGTAGCGGTCGTTGCTGATTCGCTTTGGGCAGCCATGCGGGGACGAAAGGTACTAACCGTAGATTGGCATGATAACGGATTCGAGCACCTGGATAGTGAACAGATTTCGGCTCAAATGCGGGAAAACCTTAAAAAAGTTGGCCCATCAGTGGCCCTTGACGCAGCGTTGCAACAGGCTGATAAACAGATAGACGCTATTTATGAGACACCATACCAGTCGCATAGCTGCATGGAACCTCTCAACTGCACGGCTCATGTGCAGGACCATCGCATCGACATTTGGGGCCCGATTCAGGAAGCAAACTGGATACAAGCCGACCTGAGTGAGCGCATGAGCGTTCCGATAGAAAACGTCAGCGTAAACATGACCTTTCTCGGGGGTGGTTTCGGCCGCAAAGCCTTTCCAGACTATCCTTACGAAGCAGCTTTGCTCTCCAAAAAAATGAAGGCACCCGTTCAGGTTGTATGGACCCGGGAAGATGACATGAGCCAGGGACCGTTTCGTACTGGAGCGATGTATGCCTGCAAAGGAGGCATTGACAAGGCCGGAAAGATACTGGCGTTTCAGGCTATCACGGCGGCTCAGTGGATCGGGCAGGCATGGAGCCCCGAACCTTATCCTGAACCCAAGCCCTTACAGCACAACATGGGCACAATGGAAGGCATGCTGAGTCCATACCTGAACACAATTCCAAATTACAGTTTTGGGGGCGTAGGTACCCGCGCTCCCATGCCGGTTATGTGGTGGCGTTCGGTGTATGCATCTACCAACGGCTTTGCCTGTGAAAGTTTTATCGATGAACTAGCCCACGCAGTCGAAAAAGACCCGCTGGCATTTCGAAAAAAACACCTTAACAATACCCGATACACGGCTTTCATCGACCAACTGGTGACCGTAAGTGGGTGGGAATCGAGAGGGAAACAAACAGGTTGGGGAGTAGCCATTACGGAGTGTTTCGGTAGTATTTGCGGCCATGTGGTTCGGGTGTCCCGCCAATCGGATAAGAAACTAACCATTGATAAAGTAATTGCGCTTATCGACTGCGGCTGGTATGTTAATCCGGATACTATCCGGGCACAGGTAGAAGGCAGTATCGTTATGGGCCTGGGAGCGGCTATTAAGCATGCTACAACCTTCAGGGAAGGGAAAGCCGTGACGCAAAATTTCAATAGCTACGCAATGCCACGCCTAATTGATACTCCGGAAATTGAGGTCCATATCATGGAAAATGACGAAGGAGCCGGGGGCGTTGGTGAGCCAGGACTGCCTCCGTTTGCACCAGCGTTGTGCAATGCCATTTTCGACCTGACCGGCAACCGCATACGAACATTGCCGTTTAAGCTAGACGAATTGTAACAGGTAAAATTCTTTGTCACACGCTCAAGATCAGTTAGCATGTATAACAATGGTCAGCTAAACCGCCGGGATTTTCTGAAAATCGGTACACTTGCTACCGGTGGCTTGTTGATTGCGTTTGGTGTTCCGGTTGGGGCGAATCCTTTACTGACTGAATTACCTGCGGCACGAGCGGTCCTATTGAACGCGTTTCTGCGAATTGATACGGACAATAGCATTCATATTATTCTGTCGAAAGTTGAAATGGGACAGGGCATTTGGACAACCTTACCTATGCTGATTGCCGAAGAACTGGATTGCGACTGGAAGCACATACAGGTAGCCCACAGCCCATCGGGCATAGCCAGTGATTTCCTGGAAAACGTAGTCTATCGGTCGACGGGTGGGTCAGAGACGACCACTCAGGAGTTCGACCGCTATCGGATGGCGGGGGCCACAGCCCGCACGATGCTGGTGAGTGCGGCAGCCCGAAAACTTGGTGTGCAGCCCAATGAATGTCGAACGGAGAACAGTTATGTCATCGCTGGCGACCATCGGATTAGTTACGGTGCCGTAGCCTCCGAAGCGGCTAGCTCACCCACTCCAATCGTTACTCTTCGTGAGCCGAAAGACTGGAAATACATTGGTAAACCGCAGCATCGGCTGGATACACCCGCGAAAATTGATGGCCGGGCAACTTATGGTATCGACATCCAGTTTCCGGGTTTACTCACCGCTGTCGTAGCTCACTCACCCGTTTTTGGTGGTACTGTGAAGTCATTCGATGCGACGCAGGCAAGAGCGTTTCCTGGTGTACGTGAGGTTGTGCAGATTCCAACGGGCGTGGCCGTACTGGCAGATAATTTCTGGGCGGCTAAACAGGGGCGGGATGCCTTGAAAATTGATTGGAACCCCAGAGCGGATCCAATGATCAACAGTTCGTCACAACGGGAAACCTACAACGAACTGGCCAGAACGGAAGGGCAAATTATCCAGCGAAAAGGAGATGTGTCGACGGCCTTGAGCAGAGCTACTAAAACCATCGACGCGTCGTTTTATTTCCCCTATCTCGCTCATGCTCCTATGGAACCCCTCAACTGTACGGTACGGATTCAGGCAGGCACCTGCGAGGTTTGGGCGGGCACGCAGTCGCATCTACTGCATCAGGCCGAAATTGCGGCCTTTCTGGGCATGAAGCCTGAACAGGTTATAGTTCACCAACCGTTTATGGGCGGGAGTTTTGGCCGGCGCGGCTCGTTCAGTGACGATTGGATCATGGAAGCGGTCCATGTTGCTAAAGCCAGTAAAAAACCTATAAAACTGATCTGGTCTCGGGAGGACGACATCAAAGGAGGCTATTACCGGCCGGTTTACGTCCACCGGGTGCAGATTGGTGTTGGAGCCGATGGATTTCCAATGGCTTGGCAGCACCGAATCGTTGGTCAATCCCTGTTTTCTAATACGCCCTTAGCTGGGCTGATCGTTCAAAAAGGAATCGATTATAGTTCGGTTACCACAGGGGGGCCTTACGCTGATACCATTCCTGACCAGTCTTTTGCGTTGCATACTACAACGGCCAGCGTTCCGGTTCTTCCCTGGCGTTCGGTCGGTAGCACCCACACAGTTTTTGTCATGGAAACCTTGATAGATGAGTTAGCAGCGCTGGCAGAAACAGACTCCGTCGATTACCGACGTTCGTTACTGACAAATCACCCTCGCCATTTGGCAGTACTTAATCTGGCGACCGAAAAAGCCCACTGGGCCAGCCCCTTGCCCAAAGGCCGATTTAGAGGAGTAGCCGTTTGCGAAGCAATGGGAAGCTACGTGGCGCAGGTAGTCGAAGTATCCGTTATGAATCAGTCGGTACGTATCCATCGTGTGGTATGCGCCATCGACTGTGGTTTAGCGGTAAATCCTGACGGTGTTCGCGCCCAGATGGAAGGTGGAATCGTTTTCGGGCTTACGGCGGCTTTGTATGGCGAGATAACACTCGAAAATGGGCACGTGCAGCAAAGCAATTTTCATGACTACCGCATGTTACGCATGGATGAGATGCCGACCATTGAGGTTTACATTGTACCTAGTAACGGCAAAATGGGGGGTGCTGGCGAACCAGGTGTGGCGCCCATTGCCCCCGCTCTGGCCAATGCACTCTTTGCCGCTACCGGAAAGCGAATTCGACAGTTACCCATTAGCCTGGACAATTCCGGCAAGCCCTGATTGGAAGGATACTTCTGCCTAACGCTGGGCCTTGTTTTTTGAGTTACCCACACCTCAATAATAAGTGACGAAGTTAGAATCGTTTAAGTTATTTTCACTGGCCTACCTGGTAAATACCAGAACGAATAATCACTTTATCAATACGAGCCAGCCCTTAAACCGGAACTGGCTCGTTTGTTTATGATCATGCTTAACAAACGCAAACGTTACTGACATAGGGCTGTCAGCGCTCCACGCGATCTTTGTTATGGTCATTTACAAATCCCAACAAATCATGACAACACAATTGGAAATTCCCGAAAAAGCCCTTCAAATTAAAGAAATACCGGCCTTTACCGGTCTCTGCTTTACTACCCGCGCAACCTTGCCAACCTTATCGCGTCATACCAGCGATGTTGTTACTAGGCTGTATGCAGAAGCCAATCATCTCGGTCTGGAAGTAATAGGGCCGGTTCAATGGATTTACACGGGTGTCAACGGTGATGAAACGAATGAATTCCATCTGGACATTGCCCTGCCTATTCGCCAGCCGGGTAGTCAGCCAGATACATTTTCCTATCAGGTCTTTCCTTCGTTTCGATGCGCCTTTTATACCTATAGAGGCCCCTGGAGTGAATTTGGGCAGGTATATGATGCGCTTTTTAGGCAACTTTATCGGGATGGGAATCAGAACGATGGGTACGTGCGTGAGGTATACACTATCATTGATCTGGAAAATCCGTCGCGTTGCGTAACTGAGATCCAGCTTAAGCTCGCCTAAGGCTTTTACAGACATAGAATTACTTGGCACCGAAGTTGGTAGAAAATCCAGCTTCGGTGCTTTTTTTATGGACTCCAGAGCTTATTTAACCAACCTAGCATTAACGGGTCTCCCTAAACGGCTACTCATGAAAAATCAAGACTTCAATTCCCGGCGCACCTTCTTACGAAACCTTGGTGCAGGTGCATCGGCTCTTTCATTACCGCTTCTTGGCTATGGCGAAACGCTTTCTTTCCAGAACGAGCACAGCCGCATTTATTCACTAGCCAGCAACCTTGATTCGGCAGATTTGTCGCAGCCGGGTCGTAAACTGGGGATTGCGCTGGTCGGCCTGGGCAGCTATAGCAAAAACCAGTTAGCGCCGGCCTTACAGCTGACGCAGAATTGCCGCCTGGCCGGCATCGTGACCGGTACGCCTGCTAAAGCCGACGAGTGGATGAAGAAGTACAACATTCCGAAGGAGAACGTCTACGATTATAAAACCTTCGACCGGATCGCCGATAACAAAGACATCGACGTCGTGTATGTTGTATTACCCAACTCCATGCATGAAGAGTATGTTATTCGAGCGGCCCAGGCGGGCAAGCACGTTATCTGCGAAAAGCCTTTGGCAATCATGCCAAAGGCTTGCCAGAACATGATCGATGCCTGCAAAAAGGCGAACAAACAGTTGGCTGTTGGGTACCGCCTGCACTACGAGCCATTTACCAGAGAAGTGATACGGCTTGGGCAGGAGAAGGTATTCGGAGCCGTTAAGTTTGTAGAAAGCAGCGACGGTTTCCGCATCGGTGATCCAACGCAGTGGCGGATGAAAAAGTCAATGGCGGGCGGTGGCCCACTCATGGATGTCGGCATCTACGCCATTCAGGGCGCCCGGTACGTAACAGGCGAAGAACCCATTTCGGTAACCGCCCAGTTTTCGCCCAAAACCGAGCCGGATAAGTTTAAAGACGTTGAAGAGACTATGTTCTGGCAATTCCAGTTTCCGAGCGGAGCCGTTTCCAACTCAACCACGAGCTACACGGCGGGTGTTGAGCGGCTGCGGGCTTCCTGCGAGAAAGGCTGGTTTGAGCTATCTCCTGCTTTTGGTTATGGCCCGCTCAAAGGCATGACCAGCAAAGGTCCCATCGAGCAACCGGTTGTCAACCACCAGGCTGCCCACATGGATGGCGTTTGTAAAGATCTTCTGGCGGGTAAACAATTGCCCGACCACGTGACTGGTGCCGAAGGCCTACGCGACGTTAAACTCTTACAAGCCGTTTATCAGGCTGCCGAAACGGGCAGAAAGATCAATTTAAAGGCCTAGAAAGACTCTGCCCAGCTAGCGACATTTGGCTTAAGAAGCACACGTCACTAGCTGGGCAGCATAAATTAACAATTCCTAAAGCGTTTATCCCAGCGACTGCATCAGCACTTGAGCTTTACGAATGTTCGTATTCTGTCGATCTGTTTCGATAAGGCCGTCCCGGAGACGAATAATGCGGTGAGCATACTCAGCGATGTCTTCTTCGTGAGTAACCATGATGACCGTATTGCCCTTGCTATGAATCTGGTCGAAGAGGTCCATAATTTCGTAGGAGGTTTTGGTATCGAGGTTACCCGTTGGCTCATCGGCCAGCAAAATACTTGGATCATTGACCAGCGCCCGTGCAACGGCTACCCGTTGCCGCTGACCACCCGAAAGCTCATTTGGCCGGTGACCAGCCCGGTTCTCCAAACCTACATTTTTCAGCGCCATCATTGCCTTTTCAGTACGGTCGGCTTTGCTGTAGCCAGCGTAGATGAGCGGCAAGGCTACGTTCTCGAGCGACGTTTGTCGGGGCAGTAGGTTAAATGTCTGAAAAACAAAGCCAATTTCCTTGTTCCGGACCTCAGCCAGTTCATTTTCGCCCATGCCGCTCACATCCTGGCTGTTCAGAATGTACTGACCGGATGTGGGTGAGTCCAGACAGCCGACTATGTTCATCAGTGTGGATTTGCCTGAACCCGACGGGCCCATAAACGCAACATATTCACCCTTCTGAATACTAATCGTGATGGACTTGAGCGCATCGACTACTTCAGTACCCATTACATAACGCTTGGCAATACTGCGGGTTTCAATAATATTCATAGTTTGGCAGGCTGAATAGACAAATCTACTTTATTGTAGAAACTTCTCTCTACTCTTTTCGATTGACGCTAATTTTTCCTGATAAGTCGCCATAAATGCCTGATAATCGGTGGGCGTAGTGGCGGCCTGTAGCTTTGCTAATCCGCTCTCCGCGTAATCGGGCAGGCTTAACGACAGGCACAAGGTGATGTATGTCTTCAGCAGATCGGCATTGTCTTCATTGAAGGGAAGAGCCGTTAAGACGAGATCATAAGCCGATTTCGTTTGATTTTTCCGTTGAGCTAACTGCGCTGCTGCCGAAACAATGCGGGCATTCAAAGGGGCGAGTTGAAGAGCCTGCCGATACATTTTTTGCGCCTGATCAACGCGTCGCGTACGCTCGTACGTTTGTCCCAGCCAGTAATCCCGCTCAGCCTGATGCTGCGGTAAAATGAGCTCTTTCGCCATCGTCTCCGCCGAACCGACGCTCCGCCGAAAAGCCGATAAACGAATGGCTGCCACATTTCGCAGGGAAGTCGCTACGGGGTTTACCTGTTTCGCGTTGGGTAGGCCCGAAAGGACCAACTGGGCATTTCGCCACTGCATCTGCTCCAGATAATCGTTTATCAGGGCCACACCCGCCACCGTTTTCAGACTGGGGTCTAAAATCGTTTCCCAATAAGCTCCCCGGTTGGCGTCATCCAGTCGGTAAATGGCATAAAAAGCCTTTTCCAGATCCGTTTGGGGTTTACGTTCCTGATAGAGCACTTGTTTTAACGCGGCCACAGCCGAATCACTTTTAGCCGATATTTCCCAAAACGACTGCGCCAGGGCGGGATCATTGGCTTTGGTATAAGCCACGGCCCGATAATAGATCGATGTGGTATCTGTATTCTCGCCAAATGTTTCGGCAGCCTGACGATATAAACCCTGCTCCAGCAACCACAACCCCGCTATAGACCGATACGCTGCCCCATTACGCTGGTCATTCTCCGCTAGCTGGCCCAGGAGGCTAAAAGCAACGGGCTGATTATGGCTCTTGTATTCAGCTACAGCACGCGCCAGCAGTAAATCGTCCGTAAAATCTTGGTTGGCAGGATCTTGCGACAGGCGTTTAAGTGTACCCATTACGGCGCTGTCGGGAGTTTGTTCAGCGAGGGTATAATTGTATAAACTGGTAAAACGCCCAACACTTAATCCGTGCTTAGCGGACTCGCTCGCCAGCCAGGTAGGTTTAGTCGGTTGGCTGGTCGTTGTGGGATCAATTAGCCGAAGAGCCAGCGCATTGGCCTGATACGACTCGTAATCCAGCTTTTTCTGATCCGAAAGCAAGCTCGAATCAGCCGCTATAACGTTAGGATTGCGGGCATAAAAAGCCAATAAATTGGATTCCGGAACCTCGTCCCGCTCAGCCTGAGCCGTTGCCGATTTTAAGTAGTAATAAGCCGAATCAGCCACGCTTGTCCGGGCATACAGAAACCCAAGATTATTCTGCAACTCCCCACTTTTCGGGAATGCCCGAATACCCCGCTGGAGTGCTTTTACGGCCTCAAAAAATAGATTCGTTTGCAGATACGTCTGGCTTAACCCCACGTAATCCTGCGGATTTGGTTGCTTCAGGAGCGCCTGCTGGAAGAAGAAAGCAGCCGCCGTTTGATTATTCTGAGATAAGGCCAGCGAAGCCAGCGCGTAGTTTGACTTATGGTTCTGAAACTCCTGCTCTAACGCAAGTTGATAGAAGGCATTAGCCGATCGCAGCTCATTAGCAGCCGTATACAGATCACCCAGCCCGTTGTAATAACCCGCAATGCTCTGCCGGAACGCAATGGCCCCGCCAGACGCGACCAGCACAACGACACCAAACACGCCCACGACTCGAAACAGGCTTAACTCAAGCCGTTTTGGTTTGTACAATATCCGATAAACGGGCAGATTTTGCTGAAAGATTGGCCAGAAATTAATCAGAATATAGGCCACAAAAACAACGCCCATAGCCAGATGGGTGTATACAATTACATCCTCAAACATCTCCACAAGCGGATCATTGGCTGTGGCGAAGGCGTACCCAATAGTGAGCGTCGTGAGTAACGCCATTCCCAAATAGAAGTAAGCCCCGGCGTCGCGAAACGAAAAAGCGTCCTGCTGCTCGATTAGCCGCCGAAAGCCCCATACGCCCAGTGTGACGGAAATAAGATAGAGTACAAATGGGCTGATAGCCAGCACGTCCCAATCAATGAATTTGGTGTTTTTGAGCCAGATGAGCACCAGATTAATCAAATACAGGAAGCTGATGAACAGGAAATTATTCATTCCCAGCACCCGCCGTTGGCTCGTTGCGCCCTCGGTTGCTTCGGAACGCCCGGCCGATGTGAGCCAAACCAGCCCGGCAATGATTTCTGTGGCTATGAAGAAAATGAACCCGATGCTAAAGACCAGCAGCACCGGCATCCCATAACTCACAATGACCAAAGCCGGAAATTTAACGGGCGACAATACCCCCAAACTCCCTACAATAAGCGTCGTAAGCAGGGCAAAGATACTAAGCCGAACAAGGATGGTACGATCGGGCCGGAACGCATGGAAATAGTAGCTGACTGATCCGAAGATAAACGTCAGTAGTAGAAATAGATAATTGCTGCCCAGCCCCGGTATTTCGAGCATTTCCCACCGAAAGAAAGCCAGACCAAGGATCAGCACAGCCATACTGATGAGGTAGCGTATCCGGCTAAAGCGGGTAATGGCGCTCATCAGAAGCACAAATGAAAGGCAGATGCCAACCAGTAAACCCGTAGCTACACCCGGCCGTATCTCCATACGTGAGGGAATAAATTGCTCAGAAACGGCATACGCTTTTCCATCGACAGCATAGTCGAGCAGGCCATCGGAGAAGCTATGAAAAGTAATGGGTAATTCGTTCAGTTCGCTCAGTACGTCCCAATGAACAACGTTCGTAAGCCCCTTTGCCCAGACGATAGCCAGCAAAAGAATACTGATAATGAAGGCAATAAAGCTAAACAGATAGGTAAGCCGATACGGGCGGCCCCAATCTTTCCAGAAAAATAAAGATGACATGAAAGAGAAACGCCATTAGCCTCGGGTTAGTGTCGTTAAACTACACAGGTTTTTCGAAAGCTATCCCCTACCCGTCATCTTTGTCAGTTTCAACAACTTCTCAGCAACCTCTTCTGTTAATTGGCCGGGTTGCAAACGCCACTGCCAGCTCCGACCACCCAGGCCGGGTGTATTCATGCGATTCGTTTCGTCGAGATTAAGAATGTCCTGAATCGGTATAATCGCCAGCCGCGCTACTGACTGCATGGTCAGGCGGCAAATTTGGTCCACCACATTCTCTTCAGTTACCTCAATGCCGAGGTACTCGTTCATACGCGCGCGATGTTCTTCGTCAGACTCCCGAAACCAGCCCAGCGTCGTGTTGTTGTCGTGCGTGCCCGAATAGACCACGAAATTTTCGGCGTGGTTATGTACGGCATAGGTAGAGGTGGGCATGTCCTCACCGAATCCGAACTGGATAACCCGCATCCCCGGAATGCCGTAATGACGCAGATAGGCCTGAATGTCGGCCGCTTTGGCGCCCAAGTCTTCGGCAATAATGGGCAGCTGCACAAACTGCCGGTGCATGGCATGCATGAATGCCTCGATCGGTGCTTTCACCCATTCGCCAACTTGAGCCGTTGGTTCGCTGGCGGGAATCTCCCAGTAGACGGCAAATCCCAGGAAATGGTCTAACCGGGTCAGGCTATACAACGACATCTGGTGTCGCAGTCGACGCATCCACCAGGCGAATCCTGTGCGCTCGTGTTCAGCCCAATCATAAATAGGATTTCCCCAACGCTGCCCATCTTCGCTAAAATAGTCGGGGGGAGCACCCGCTACAAAGAGTGGCTGAAAATTAGTATCCAGTTTAAAGAGCGTTGGATTTGCCCACACATCGGCGCTGTTCAACTGGACATAAATAGGAATATCACCCATAAGGTGAATTTTCCGGGTATAGCAATAAGCCATCAATTCACTCCACTGCCGCATAAAAAAGTACTGAAGGACTTTTATGATTTCAATTCGATCATCCAGCAATTCTCTTTGCCTCGCCAGTTCAACGGGCTCGCGTCGAACAATTTTCGTAGGCCAGCGAATCCAGAAGGGCTCGCCCGTTGCTTCCTGCAAAGCGGAGAAAAGTGCATAATCGTCGAGCCAGTCAGCTTGCCAGCCACAGAACCGGTCATAGTCACTCCGTTGGGCTGGAGTTGCCTCACGCAGAAACGTCTGGGCGGCCTGCTCCAGCAAAGGTCGTTTTTTGATCCAGGCCGCGTGAAGTGTAGATGGAGCCTCTACGAGCGGTGCCGACAGGACAGTCGCCGTTGTATTATCCGATTCAGATGGAACTTCCGATATGGTGACGTCACGAACGGGTTGTTCATTGAAGACGGCTAACTCGTTTGGGTCCAGCAATTTTTCATCGGCCAGCTTTTCCAGACTGATCATTAAGGTGTTACCGGCAAAAGCCGATGGACTGCTATAGGGAGAGAAACCAGCGCCCGGATCAACGGGAGTTAAGGGTAAAATCTGCCAGTAGGTTTGACCGGCTTCTGCCAGGAAATCAGCAAAACGATACGCTTCAGGACCTAAATCACCGACGCCGTGAGCCGAAGGCAGTGATGTAATATGAAGCAATAAACCACTTGAACGTTGTTGCAGCATGAAAAGAGACGTTGTAAGTCGATAGCTTGATGAGCCGAATTTGTGAGCTTTAACCCGTATATAAATCGAAGAGAACAACAAGCTAAAGCCCATGAGCCAGCCCATCCATTAACGGCAGACTTGTTTTTGTACAAATCCGCTTAAAGCTACTTTTGTTTACTTTTTATCGTAAAAACCTTATTGCCAAACCTATTCCGGTAAGAATCAGCGAGAAAATGACTGGGTTGATCCTTGACCTTACGCGGTTTTTCTCCTACTTTTGCAGTCCCAAACAATGGGCAACATATAATTAAAAGAATATCCTATACAAATGAGTACGGCAACGGCAGTCAATACGGGTAAGATTACGCAAATAATCGGGCCGGTCGTGGACGTGAGTTTCGAGGGCGAAGGCTCACGAATTCCGGCCATCCTGGACGCCCTCAAAGTAACTAAAGCCAATGGACAACAGGTCATTCTGGAAGTTCAGCAACACCTAGGCGAAGACCGTGTTCGGACAATCGCGATGGACTCAACAGATGGCCTATACCGTGGTATAGATGTTATTGACTTGGGCCATCAGATTACGATGCCGACAGGTGAAGGAATCCGGGGCCGGCTTTTCAACGTCGTTGGCGAAGCCATTGACGGTATTCCGCAGCCTACCACTACGGGTGTTGGTTTACCTATTCACCGTACTGCACCAAAATTTGAAGACCTTGCTACCTCAACCGAAGTTCTGTTCACAGGTATCAAAGTCATTGACCTGCTGGAGCCTTATGCGAAAGGGGGTAAAATCGGTCTTTTCGGTGGTGCTGGTGTTGGTAAAACTGTATTGATTCAGGAATTGATCAACAATATTGCCAAAGCCTATGCAGGTCTATCTGTATTTGCGGGGGTTGGTGAGCGTACCCGTGAGGGAAATGACCTTCTTCGTGAAATGATCGAGGCAGGTATTATCCGGTACGGCGATGCGTTTAAACATTCAATGGAAGAAGGCGGCTGGGATTTGTCCAAAGTTGATTTGGCCGAAATGACCAACAGCCAGGCGACATTCGTGTTCGGTCAGATGAACGAGCCACCGGGCGCCCGTGCCCGGGTAGCGTTGTCAGGACTTACCATTGCAGAACACTTCCGCGATGGCGATGGTGAAGGCGAAGGTCGTGACATTCTGTTCTTCGTCGATAACATTTTCCGTTTCACGCAGGCGGGTTCTGAAGTATCGGCTCTATTGGGTCGTATGCCATCGGCCGTAGGGTATCAGCCCACCCTGGCTACTGAAATGGGGGTCATGCAGGAGCGTATCACGTCGACCAAACGGGGTTCGATCACATCGGTTCAGGCCGTTTATGTACCTGCCGATGACTTGACTGACCCAGCTCCGGCTACGACTTTTGCTCACTTGGATGCTACGACCGTATTGAGCCGCAAAATCTCTGAGCTAGGTATCTATCCAGCCGTTGACCCACTTGATTCTACGTCCCGGATTCTGTCGGCCGAAATTCTTGGCGACGAACATTACAACACGGCTCAGCGCGTAAAAGAAATTCTGCAACGCTACAAAGAATTGCAGGACATCATCGCAATCCTGGGTCTGGAAGAATTATCGGAAGAAGATAAACTGATTGTAAGCCGCGCTCGTCGGGTACAACGCTTCCTATCGCAACCGTTCTTTGTGGCGGAGCAGTTCACCGGCCTGAAAGGAGTTCTGGTTCCTATCGAAGATACCATCAAAGGCTTCAACCAAATCATTGACGGCAAGTACGATCACTTACCTGAAGCTGCCTTTAACCTGGTTGGTACGATTGAAGATGCCGTTGCTAAAGGCGAACGGTTACTGAAAGAGTCTGGTCAATAAACAATTCGGTAATTTAATGTTTTATTAACCGTTAAGCGGAAACTAATACTCCACTCCTGAGTCTAATGGTCTGAAAATAAAAACTTTCTTAATTTTTATGAAAACGATCAGATTAAAGAGTGGAGTCATTGTGTTATTGGCAAGCTTGTTCGTTGCTACGACAGTATCTGCCCAGCTGGCAACACCAGTAGCACAAATGGCGCTGGGGCTTGGCACGGTTAAATGGACGACAGTTCTACAAGATTCCTCATCGACGGTACACTTAGATAACGCCGTAGCAGCCTTGAATAAGGGCGATAAAGCTACGACAACTCAGGAGCTTCAGGCAGGAATTAGCGGCCTGGAAGCTGAAGCGCAGGCCAAGCCTACTTCGTTTAAAGATAAATTACTCGCTCAGGCGAACAAGCTAAAAGCCTTACTTCCGCTGATACCAACCGGTGCATTGGGCAACGGTGTATTAGGAAAAGCGGTTAGTTTAGCTAAACTTGCCTCAGGTGGTAACAAGCTCGAAGGTATTTTAGCGGCTGGTTCGTTGTTAGGAAAAGGCAGTCAGCTAACGAGCAGTTTATCTGGCATTGGCAGTGCGTTATCAGGCCTGGGTGGTGGTTCATCCGCAGGTCAATCGCTGGTATCAACCGCGTTGGCAACCGTCGGTAAACTTAATCAGGGTGGCTTGGCAGCCAAGGCGGCCGAACCAGTAGCCAAAAGCCAAATCAACAGCATACTTAATTTTGTAAAAGGAGCTTTATAAAAAGATGTATGCTATATGATGTATGCTGTATGACGAGCGTGTTCGACCGACATCATATAACATACATCATATAGCATACATCATACATCTTTCCCGTATGACAGTAGACATTATTACGCCCGACCGTAAGGTTTTTTCTGGAGAGGCCAATGCCGTTACATTTCCGGGTACTCAGGGCCAGTTTCAGGTTCTGAATAACCACGCGCCCTTGGTTAGTACCCTCGATAAGGGACAAATTGTCGTACAAACGGCTTCGGGTCAGCAAACCTTCACAGTGGACGGTGGCGTTGTCGAAGTACTTCAGAATAAAGTACTTGTGCTTGCCGAAGCGATCGTACTCTAACCAATATCTCTTTTTGCCTTAAAAGCGATTCACTTTACCCAAGTGGACCGCTTTTTTTATTGACAGTCCATCTCCTGTTATCTTTGCTATTTAGTCTTGACGAAAACATGACCACCAAACCGTTTATTGTCGGCATCACCGGCGGCAGTGCTTCAGGAAAAACCTCCTTTTTAAGAGGTGTCCTTAATGCCTTTAGCAGTGATCAGATCTGCTTGATTTCGCAGGACAATTATTACCTCAGCCGTGACGTAATTCCGGTAGACGACCAGGGAATTCATAATTTCGATTTACCTGAAACGATTGATCATCACCTCTACGCAAAACATATCGGTCAGCTCCGTAAAGGCGAAACCGTAATGCAGAAGGAATACACCTTTAACAACCCGAATATCGTTCCGAGGATGCTGACGTTTCAGCCCGCGCCCATCATTATTGTTGAAGGCATCTTCGTTTTTCACTTCCGGGAACTGGCTGACCAGATGGATTTGAAAATATTTATCGACGCTAAAAACAGCATTAAGCTCGAACGGCGCGTGAAACGGGATGCCGAAGAACGTGGCTATGACCTTGACGATGTGATGTACCGCTGGAAATATCATGTTAAGCCCACTTACCGGCAATTTATCAAACCCTACCGCGCCGAAGCCGACATTGTAATCCCTAATAATAATCACTACCAGAAAGGGCTGAATGTTGTTATTGAGTTTTTGAAAACGAAAGTATAACGCGATGGCTCGGCATTCCGACATCCTGTCTGCACAGTAACACCTAGCCGATAGAGCTAACAACCTTTACGTTACTTCACGGACAGGATGTTGAAATGCCGAGCCACCGCGTTACATTACACCTCAATCACAACCCCATCACTTTCCGGGTAGCCGGTGCAGGTAAGCACCCAGCCTTCGCGGAGGTCGCGCTCGGTCAATACGTCGTTGATGGTCATGTGGACGCTCCCTGACTGGCAACGGGCTATGCAGGTCGAACAGCGGCCACCCCGGCAACTGTAGGGCAACGCAATGCCTTCATCCAGCGCTGCCTGTAAAATAGATTTATAGGCTGGCACCTGAATGTCGACCTCACGGGTTTCGGCTTCACGTTGCCGAATGCGAAGTAACACCGTCCGGTCCTGGGCAATGAGGGGGGGTGGCGTTAAAACCACTGGTTCAATGACAAAATTTTCCCGCCGGATCTGATCAGGGCGAAACCCACTGAAAACAATCGTGAATTGAATCATCCGCATGTAGTCGGCCGGCCCGCACGTGCAGAAACCAAGCGTTTGCCGATCCGATGCACCGACCAAATTGGGTAATAATCGCTCGAGCATGACATTGTTTAATCGTCCGCGAAGGCCCGTCCAGTCGTCGGAAGGATTGCTCAACAGATGCAACAAGCGAAAGCGGTCTGGGTACTGGCGCTGAAGATCAGCAAGCTCTTCCCGAAAAATAATGGTTCGTTCGCTAGAATTGCTATACAGCAGCGTTACTCGTCGGTGCGGTTCTGTCCATAAGACCTGCTTGATCATAGCAAATAAAGGGGTTATACCGCTTCCAGCCCCTATCATGACCAGATCGCCCGACAGATTCTCATCAAGAACAAACCGTCCTGCCGGATGCAGACTTGTCAACACATCCCCGACCTGCAACGTATCGAGCAAATAGCGAGAGACCTCTCCGTTCTGAATTCGCTTAATTGTCAGGCGTAGCCCCTCGTTTGCCGCTGAGCTGAGTGAGTACGACCGCCGAACTTCATGCCCGTTATGCTGAAGAAGGAGTGTCAGAAACTGGCCGGCCCGATGCCGAGCTGGCCGGCCGTCGACAGGCTCAAGAAAGTAGCTTTTGGCATCTGACGTCTCTGAATGAATACGAACAATGCGAAGTTGAAGAAGGTCGTCGGTCATGAACAGGGCTGCTTTATGCCAAAACTAACCAAATGTTATCCTTTGTTTGAAAGCCCGACTGATTTCGTGAAATTCGCCCCGTCGCCGGTAACATTTTCATATATTAAACAGGTTGTGGGTTATTCGCGTAGCGACGTAATGTTTGTAGCCAGCGCGTTGATCACACCAGATTAAGCATTGACAGAATCAGTAGGTGTTGTCGCTGATAGCGTGACCTTTTATCATGATTCGTTGTTTAGTATAAAAATCGCCTTTAACACCACTAATGGAAGCACTACTGGAAGAAGTTCAACGCGTCGGCTACGTCAACAAACCCGTTGCCGAAGACATAGATTTAGTAGCCGAAATTAATCGGCTTAAGAAAGAAAAGAATGCGGTTATTCTGGCTCACTATTACGTCGATGGGGCTATTCAGGATATTGCCGATTATATTGGTGATAGCCTTGGTTTATCGCAGCAGGCAGCCGCTACACCCGCCGACATGATTGTGTTTTGTGGTGTACACTTCATGGGCGAAACGGCTAAAGTACTATCGCCGGAGAAAAAAGTCGTTATTCCTGATCTTAACGCGGGTTGCTCACTCGCCGACTCGGCCCCGGCCGATAAGTTTGCCGAATTTAAGGCGCAGTACCCCGACCATATTGTGCTGTCATACATCAATTGTTCGGCCGAAATAAAGGCGCTGTCTGATATTATCGTCACCTCGTCCAACGCGCTGAAAATTGTTGAGAGCCTGCCTAAAGATCAGAAAATTATTTTCGCGCCCGATGCCAACCTTGGTCGTTTCGTATCGAAGAAAACGGGTCGTGACATGGTCCTTTGGGATGGTGCCTGCATTGTTCACATCGACATTTCGCTGGAGAAGCTGCACAAGCTCCGAACTGACTACCCGGAAGCGAAGTTCATTGCTCACCCCGAGTGTCAGGAGCATATTCTGAGTGAAGCTGACTTTGTGGGCTCGACAACGGCGTTACTTAAATACGTGGTCGACAGTCCGGAGCAAACGTTTATTGTGGGTACTGAAGCGGGCATTCTGCACAAAATGAAGGAAGCCGTACCGCACAAAAAGATCATTCCGGCCCCAGCCAGCCAAAACAACACCTGCGCCTGCTCGGAGTGTCCGTACATGAAGATGAACACGATGGAAAAGGTCTATAACGCCATGCTCTACGAACAGCCGGAAATCATTGTACCGGAAGACGTGCGTCTGAAAGCGTACGAATCGGTGGCACGTATGCTGGAGTTGAGCAAATAAGGACACTAAATCCAAGCCAATTGCTAATAAACGTATGAACTGGCAAGCTTACCTTATATCAGACCCAACCATCATGTAAGCCTGTTATCAAGGGTACCCGCGTCCCGGTTGACTTAGTTTTGGAAAAGTTGGGGAATGGCGAAACGATAGCTCAGTTGTTAATCTAATATCCTCGTGTGACGGAAGAAGCAATGTATGCCTGCTTACTGTTTGCTTCAGAAACAGTGAAAACCGAAATCGTATTTTAATAGCTTTATTCAATGCAGAATGTAATCATACACCCTCTTGATCAGGAAGAGTTACAGCTTGTAACGCAATTGATGAAGCGCATGAAGATGAAGAAAGATTATTGAAGAAACTGTGTTTCTTTTATTTACGATAAAGTGAAGCTGACACAATCACAGACAAAAAGTTAAAACGTCGGCTTAAGAATGCTGACTTACTTTGAATTAATCAATGCCCCATCAATTCGATTTTCTAGTTATTGGCTCCGGTATTGCGGGCCTGAGTTATGCCACTAAACTGGCCATGCACTTTGAGAAGTTGCAACAGGATATCCGCATCGGCGTCATAACGAAAGTGCAGGCCGACGAAACCAACACCAAATACGCCCAGGGTGGCATTGCGGCTGTATGGTCGGAGGACGATTCGTTCGAAAAGCATATCGAAGACACAATGGTGGCGGGCGATTTCCTGAGTGACCGGCACATTGTTGAGATTGTGGTCAATGAGGGCCCCGGCCGTATTCAGGAGCTGATTAGCTACGGCACGCGCTTCGATAAAGAACATGATGGCGATGAATATGACCTGGCCAAAGAAGGTGGCCACTCCGACTTTCGAATTCTTCATTTCAAAGACATCACCGGGGCTGAAATTGAGCGCGCTTTGCTCGAAAAAGCGAACTCCCTGAAATCAATCGAAATTTTCACTCATTTCTACGCCGTCGAACTGATTACCCGCCATCAGCTTGGCGAGACGGTTCATCGGTACGACACCGATAACAAGTGTTTTGGCGCTTATGTGCTGAATACACAAACCGGCAAAGTTGAGCTGTTTCTGGCTAAAACAACCCTCCTGGCAACGGGTGGCATTGGCAATATCTACCAGAATACAACCAATCCCAGCATTGCTACCGGCGATGGTATCGCTATGGCTTACCGCGCCAAGGGCATTGGGAAGGACATGGAGTTTATCCAGTTTCACCCCACGGCGCTGTATGAACCAGGCAAGAAGCCTAATTTCCTTATTTCTGAAGCCGTACGTGGCTTTGGAGGTATTCTTCGTACGCGTAAGGGAGAAACCTTCATGGAAAATTATGACCCGCGCCTTTCTCTGGCTCCACGCGACATCGTGGCTCGCGCCATCGACTCAGAAATGAAAAAGGCCGGTGATCCGCACGTTTATCTGGACGTAACCCACTGCGACTATGAGAAGTTTATCGAGCATTTCCCAAACATCACGGCTTACTGCCGCGACCATTTGGGGCTCGACTTACGGAAAGATTACATCCCGGTTGTACCGGCTCAACACTACCTCTGCGGAGGCATTCGGGTGAACGAATGGGGCCAAACAAATATTCAGTTTTTGTATGCGGTGGGCGAATGCTCCTGCACGGGTTTGCACGGCGCTAACCGACTGGCCTCAAACTCGTTGCTCGAAGCGGTTGTCTTTGGCCATCGGGCCTACGAAAAAACCGTCGAGCTCCTCGATCAGGCCATTTTACCGGATAATATTCCTGACTGGAACGACGCCGGTACGACTCACCCCGAAGAACTGGTGTTAGTCACCGAAATGAAAAAAGAGCTGGAGTCGATTATGTCCAACTATGTAGGCATCGTGCGAACCAATCGGCGTTTGAAACGGGCCATGGATCGGCTTGAGCTTATTTATCTGGAGCACGAAGAATTGTACCGGCAATCAAAAGTATCGGTGCCCATTTGTGAGCTTCGGAACATGATCGAAGTGGCGTATTTAGTCATTAAAATGGCGATGGCGCGTCGCGAAAATAGCGGCCTTCACTTTAATCTGGATAATGTAAAGTAAAGGTATCGGACAGCCTCCGGCTGTCCGATACCTTTACTTTACTCGTCGCGGTAATTTTCGCGGAGCGGCACCTGTGAGCAAACGCTCGGAAAACCACATGAAAATTGCCCCCGGAAAACACAAGGGATGAAATGGGCAAAGTTTAAGCTGATGTCAGTACCTTTGGCCGACCTCTACTTAGCGTTATTTTCTATAATGGTTCCTTATCAGGTGGTTTTGCTGACCTGCGGGAGCGTTAATTTCCTACAGTTCTACACATCCGGAATTCATGAATCAGCAAGACATCATTGACTTCATCAATCAAAGCGACAGTCCGAAAATCAAATATGCATTTACTGATATCGACGGCGTGTTGCGGGGCAAAATCATTCATCGTCAGAAATTTCTGGACGGCTTGACCGATGGTTTTGGCTTTTGTGATGTAGTTTGGGGATGGGACTCGGCTGATACACCCTATGACAATGGAAAAACCACGGGCTGGCACTCGGGTTACCCCGATGCGCCGGTTCGTCTTGATCTGGCCACTTTCCGCCAGATTCCCTGGGAAGACAATATTCCGTTCTTTGTCGCTGATTTCAGCCCTGGGCCAACCGGCCAGCCCAATCAATATGCCTTAGCTGCCTGTCCGCGAAGTCTGCTCCGGCGCATAGCCAGTCAGTGTCAGGCTATGGGCTTTCATGCCGAATACGCTCAAGAATTTGAGTGGTTTAATTTCCGCGAAACACCCAGGAGCTTGCAGGACAAAAACTTTCAGCAACTGGAGCCCCTCACGCCCGGCATGTTCGGGTACTCCATTCTACGGCCCTCGCTCGAAAGTACGTTCTACCACGATTTGTTCGATTTACTAGCGCAGTTCGACGTGTCGCTGGAAGGCTTGCATACGGAAACCGGGCCGGGGGTTTACGAAGCCGCCATCATGCACGACGAAGTTGTTCGGGCCGCCGACAAAGCCGCTCTCTTTAAAACAGCAGTTAAAGAAATTGCCTATCGGCATGGCATCGTGGCCACGTTTATGGCAAAATGGAACGCTGATTTACCGGGCTGTAGCGGCCATATTCACCAAAGTCTCTGGAATCCCGAGCAGACGAAAAACCTGTTTTATGACCCGGCCGCTCCCAACCACATGAGCGAGATCATGCGCCAGTTCATAGCTGGTCAATTGTACTGCCTGCCTCATATTACACCCATGTTTGCCCCGACGATCAACAGTTACAAACGGCTGGTGGAGGGCGCCTGGGCACCCACTACCGTTACCTGGTCAATTGACAATCGAACAACGGCGCTTCGCATTCTTAACCATAAAGAAGCGTATACTCGTGTTGAGCACCGGGTATCAGGAGCCGACACAAATCCTTATCTGGCCATTGCCGCGTCTCTGGCTTCAGGATTGTACGGCATCCGTCATAAGCTATCTCTCGACATTCCGGCTTCGGTTGGCAATGGGTACGCCGACACCAGCAACGGCACCTTGCCTAGAAATCTGGCTGAAGCTACTCAGGTCATGGCCAATTCGTCGGTAGCGGTTGAACTGTTTGGTTCAGCGTTTGTTGACCATTTTACTCGTACGCGCGACTGGGAATGGCGGCAATACATTCGCCAGGTGAGCGACTGGGAATTGAAACGATATTTTGAAATTATATGACAGGTTTTTGGTTTACAGTATTCAGTATTTCGTTGGCTGACTCGCTAGTATCCCATGCGTTAACCAACCGCATACCTTAAACTGAATACCAAAAATCCACGGCCAAATATGCGTCTCGTTGATTATTCATCTATTATAAAAAAAGCCTGGGCAGAATTTGATGGATCGGTTCAGGTACAGACCATCGAAGATATAAGTGCCAAGGTTTCGACTAATCACGTTTTCAGAGTTACGTTTGAGGATGGTGATCACATCATTGCCAAGCTTTCTTACTTCGGCACCTACGAACAGTTTCTGGAAGATCACCGGATTATTCATGCGTTAGCGAACAACCTGCTTTATCCATTCGAGAACGTATTGGCGAAGTCGCTGGTTCGTGACGGGCAGGTCTATACATACCGGCACAAAGACGGCTTTCTAGACGCCTGGGTTGTATTTTATAATCCTATTCGGATTCAGTTGAAATTGCCCCGTCGGTTAGAAGAGCACCACATCCGAATGCTTGGCCGGGAGGTGGCCCGCTTTCATAAAGCTTGCTCGCGGGTTAGTCCGGTGCTGCCCAAATCCAGTAAAACGTTACGTTCAGACATCTGGGACTTGCTCGATCTACTGGAAACCGAAACCGGTCAGTTTGAACACCGGATGCATACCGACGAACTGAAACGGCAGTGTGAGTTATTTCTGGAAAATCGGCAGAAACTGGTTGCCAAATCAGTTGAAACTATGCCCGTCTTTGTCGACTGGAACATTGGTAATTTTTCGGTTACTGATAATCTGGAACTATACTCCCGCTGGGATTATGACTGGTTCAGGATCAGCTACCGGGTCATGGATTTTTACTTTTTCAGCCGGGTTGTTTCCAACGCGGGCGACCGAACCGTGTTCAGTTACGTCATTGGGCCGCTCATGGAAGACCGGTTTCTACTGTTCTTACAAGAATATCACCGCGTGTTTCCACTAACGGAAAGCGAAATTCGTTTTCTGCCGGAAGCTTATCGTTTTTTTATACTCAACTACGTCATCAAATACGGTCGTTATTTTTTTCACCGGACCTACGCCATCAAACTTCAGCGAGAGGCCTACGACATTTACTTTCCATCGATTGAGACGTTCGATGCGGAGAAGATTCTGAAGGCGTTGGGTATTTAGCTACCGTATGGTCAACAGCAATGCCCGCCTAGGCCTCACTTCACGAAGCCTGGGTGGGCTACATTGACACTTTATTGCCCCGGCCCCAAGAGCTAGTGACCAAGTTGCGTCCATTCGTCTAAGAACGAAAGAAACCAACCGAATCATGAACAAATCACCACTAGCCGTTACACTGAGCACGCTCGCGCTAACATGCTCAGTACTAGCCTTCGTTTCGTGCTCGAAAAGCAACGATACCGTTTCGCCCACGACAACAACGGGCAGCACCAGCACAACGACAACAACCGGTAGTACGAGCACAACGACTACAACATCCATTGGTACGGGTGTAGCGGACGTTTATAAGAAGATTTATGGAGCGTCTCAAATTTATGTAGAAGGCGATTACATTGTCATCAAGTCAACGGGTTTACCAGATCATAAAACACCTTACTATAAAGGTACTCAGTGGGCATCTAGTCTTTATGTAGCAGATACCCGTTCTGGTTTTCAACAGAACTCGAATACGATTTCTTCATTCAGTTACACCTTTAAGATTCCTAAAAATCCGGTAGTAGCCTCTACGCACAAAGCGCTCGGGGCAGCTACCATTGGCGTTGCTATTAATGGCGTCCCACTTTTTAACCAATACCAGATGGAAGGCAACCTACTAACTCCCGGAAAAGATGAATATGTTTCCTTCGATTTGTATGGCGGCCATCCTACTCCGTTCAGTGAATATCATTACCATATTGAACCAAACTACTTAACAGCTACCAAAGGCAGCAGTGCGTTGATTGGGTTTCTACTGGACGGTTTTCCCGTATACGGTCCGGTCGAGAATGGAAAAACGCTAACCAGTAGCGATCTGGATGTTTACCACGGGCATACTACCGCCACCGCCGATTACCCGAATGGCACTTATCATTATCATACTACCGCCGATGCTCCGTATATCAATGGGAATGGCTATTATGGCACGGCTGGTTCCTGGTCGAAGTAACAAAATTTGGTGGCTGGCTGGCGCCCTGGTTGCCTGCCAGCCATCGCCCGAAACGCCCGTTTATTTCGATGCGAATAAGGACCCAATCCGGGTCAGCGAAGGGATTACATCCAGAAAGGGCAAACCCGTTTCGGGGATTGTCTTTGCAACCGATGCTCAGGGCGATACGCTCTTCACCGTGCCTTTTCGGGATGGCAGGGAAAACGGACTGGCTCGTTTTTTTTATCCGGGCAGACGTCGTCAGGCCGAACGACTCTATGTTAATGGCTGGAAAGAAGGAACACACCGAGGCTGGTATTCAAATGGGAGGCCCCAATTTGAATACCATTTTCATAACGATTTATTCGAAGGTAGTTATAAGGAATGGTTTCCGAATGGGAAGCTGTTCAGAAACATGCACTACGAAAAAGGCGAAGAATCGGGCATTCAGCAAAGCTGGTACACAACGGGAAAAGTGAAAACGAACTACATCATCAAAGACAACCGTCGTTATGGGTTGTTGGGCACCAAACACTGCAAAAATGTGGCGGACAGTATTTTCAGGAAGTAGCGTAGTAGCGATTATCCTTTTGCTCATTGCCTGCGGGAAGGAAACAAGCCCGAAACTACCGTATTATAATACGCCCGACTTCAGCCCGATTTTTGTTGAATCGGCAAGCGAACTGGCCGAAAAGATTCCGCACACGATCAGCAATTTTTCGTTCAGAGATCAGAATGGCGTTACCATTAGCGAGAAGGATATTGAAGGCAAAATCCATGTGGCTGATTTTTTCTTCACCTCCTGCGGGAGTATATGCCCCCGTATGACCAAGCACATGAAACTAGTCGAAAAGGCTTTTCCGGCTAACAAGAATGTGGTGTTGCTCTCTTACAGTGTAACCCCCTGGATTGACAGCGTTAGCCGCCTTAAGGCCTACAGTCGGGCCAACAACATCCAATCTGAAAACTGGCATCTATTAACAGGTTCTAAAGCCGCTATTTATCAACTAGCGCGCCAGTCGTACTTTGCCGAAGAGGAATTAGGGTTTACTAAAGACAGCACCGAATTTTTGCACACGGAGCATTTCTTACTGGTCGATAAACAGAAACGCATCCGAGGTATTTATAACGGCACACTCGAACTTGAGATGCAGCAGCTTATTGCCGACATACAGAGCTTATTAAAGGAAAACTGATTGAAGAATCGGCCTATATTGTATTTTTACCAATATTCTTCTGGAATTCCAGCGTCAAAGCAATCGACGTGAACACGCAAGATTGCTTATGGCTATTCATCTTTTACGCGTGCTCCATGCAACTGACTGATTTCAAGACTGTAGCGGCTAAGTATAAAGTGATTTTCTTCGATGCCTTTGGTGTCCTGAAAAATTCGGAAGGCCTCTTACCAGGCATTGAACATACCTTCGATTGGCTCAAAGAAAACGGAAAAGATTTTTACGTTCTCACGAATGATGCTTCGCGCAGTCCACAGGAGTTAGCTGAGTCGTATTATAAGCAAAACTTTTATGCGATCCCGCCAGAACGCATTATTTCGTCAGGCATGCTGGCACGGGAATATTTAGACCTTAAAGTATCTAGTGGTACGGTCGCCTATCTGGGAACGGAAAAATCGGCCCATTACCTCGAAACCACTGGTCTCAAAACACTACCCATCAGCCAGGTCGATTTAAAAGACGTAGCTGATATAAACGCACTGGTTTTGCTCGACGATGAAGGCTTCGACTGGAATACGGACCTGACCAAAACGGTTAATTTGCTCCGAAAGCGCAACATACCAGTCATTGTCGCCAATACCGATTCTACCTACCCAGTATCAAAAACCCGCATTGCCATTGCCATCGGAGCGGTAGCCAGAATGATTGAAACCATTGTAGGAAAGCAGTTTATTCAATTTGGCAAGCCCGACGCACAACTCTTTATGTTTGCCTATGAGCGGTTAGAGAATGCGCCCCAGATTAGTAAGAGCGACGTTTTGATGGTAGGAGACACCCTCCGAACGGATATTCTGGGGGGCAATAAGTTTGGCCTGGACACCGTCCTGGTGCTCACAGGAAACACGCAACCGCAGGATGCCGAGGTTCTTATTCGGAGTACGGGTATCATTCCTACCTACGTTTGCAAGTCAGTTGTAATTCGTTAATTCAGCCTATATTTTTAGCATAAAGCACTAATTACAAGAGCATTAAGCTACCAAAAGAAGTATAAACGAACGATTTTAGGATTAAAAAATTGTTTGATAATACAAAGGTAAATACGTTTCTTTGCGCAGTTTTTTAACTCGAACAGACTACTAAAATGTCGGACATTGCACAGAAAGTAAAGAATATCATTGTTGAAAAATTAGGCGTTGAAGAATCAGAAGTAACGCCTGAGGCAAGCTTCACCAACGATTTAGGGGCCGATTCACTCGACACTGTTGAGTTGATCATGGAATTTGAAAAAGAATTCAACCTGCCTATCCCCGACGACGAGGCTGAAAAAATCTCTACGGTTGGCCTGGCCATCGAATATCTGGAGAAAAATATCGGCAAATAAGTCTCCAAGAGATTTAACAGACGTCATAACGAATTATCTCGGTACCTATCCAATTTCTGCATTGGAGTGGGTACTGAGTTGTGAAGCCAACGCCAACAAATACGGTATCGGCGTTGTTTTTCTTTTTTCATTACGTAGTAAACCCGTATGACAATCAAGCGAGTAGTAGTGACCGGCCTCGGTGCGTTGACACCAATCGGCAATGATGTAGCCTCTTACTGGAACAGCTTAGCCGCCGGTGTAAGCGGGGCCGGTCCCATTACGAAGTTTGACGCCAGCAAATTTCGCACGCGCTTTGCCTGCGAACTGAAAGGCGTAGACGTTACGCAGTACATTCCTCGTCAGGAAGCCCGCAAAATGGATGCGTTCACGCATTATGCACTTATCGCTACTGACGAAGCCGTAAAGGATTCGGGTGTGAACCTCGATTCGATCGACAAAAATAAGGTCGGTGTTATTTGGGGATCGGGTATTGGCGGCCTCAAATCGTTTGAGGACGAGATGATCGATTACGCCAAAGGAGATGGCACACCCCGCATCAACCCGTTCTTTATTGTCCGCATGATTGCGGATAGCGCATCCGGTCAGATTTCGATGCGCTATGGATTCCGGGGAACCAACTATGTAACGGTTTCGGCTTGTGCTTCCACCAACAATGCCATCATTGATGCGTTCAACTACATTCGGTTGGGCCGCCTTAACATGTGCGTGGTCGGTGGTTCCGAAGCTGCTGTTACCAGAGCCGGTATTGGTGGTTTCAATGCCAACCGGGCCCTGTCTGAGCGCAACGATTCCCCCGAAACAGCCTCACGGCCTTACGATAAGGACCGTGACGGATTTGTGCTGGGCGAAGGAGCCGGGGCGCTTATCCTGGAAGAGTACGAACATGCCCAGTCTCGGGGTGCCAAAATTTACGCTGAACTGATTGGTGGTGGTATGTCATCAGATGCTTACCACATCACAGCCCCTCACCCGGAAGGCTTAGGGGCGTTTCTGGCCATGGAAGATGCGCTTCGGGATGCTAACATTGCACCCGATGAAATTGATTACATCAACACACACGGTACATCGACCCCTATTGGCGATCCACAGGAGCTGAAAGCTATCCACCAACTGTTCGGGGAGCATTCGTTCAAGTTGAACATCAGTTCGACAAAGTCGATGACGGGCCATTTGCTGGGCGCTGCGGGTGCGGTTGAAGCGATTGCCGGTATTAAAGCGCTGGAACACCAACTGGTTCCACCAACGATCAACCACGTCACCAACGATGAGGAAATCGACTCTCGCTTTAATTTAACGTTTAATACGGCACAGGCACGCCCAATCACAACGGTGATGAGCAATGCCTTTGGATTTGGAGGTCACAACGCCATCGTTATTTTCCGTAAACTTAGCTGAGTCGTGCAAATCGCTCTGCCACGCAGTTTATTCAACCCCCTCGACTGGTTTCGGTCTGGCAACGCTGATCCTCGTAAGAATCTGCGTCGGTCAATCGCCCATATCATTGGTGCACGCCCTTCTAATTTAGGACTTTACCAACTCGCCTTACGCCATACATCGGCGTCGAAAGCGACGGCGATCGAAGGGTTTCGAGAATCGAACGAACGGCTGGAGTATTTAGGCGATGCCGTTTTGGGTATGGTTATCGCCGAGTTCCTTTTTAAAAAATACCCGTACAAAGACGAAGGCTTTTTGACCGAGATCCGCTCACGCATTGTCAACCGCGAGACGCTGAACGGTATTGCCCGAAAAATTGGACTCGATCAGCTTATTGAATACGACGGCAGCCGAACTCGTAGTTTACCGGCCCGCACATCCATGTATGGTGATGCACTCGAAGCGCTGGTTGGAGCGGTGTATTTGGACAAAGGATTTCGGTTCTCCCGCCGGTTTATCCTGAAGGATTTGCTGGCTCATTATGATATTGAGTCTGTTGTTCAAAACAATGGAAACTACAAAAGCCGCCTGATTGAATGGGCGCAACGGGAAGGAAAAGAAATCCGCTTCGAAATCGTATCGGAGAAGGGCAATAGCCATTTTCGCGAGTTTATATCACAAGTACTTGTCGACGACGAGCCTTTCTCAACGGGCAGCGGCTACAGTAAAAAGAAAGCCGAACAGGCTGCCGCCGAGAAAGCTTTTGAGCTGCTAGCGCTTAAATAGGCCGTTTACTCTCCCCACACATAGCCTACGAACATAAGGCTATCATTGCCAACTTTGCAGACATTAGTACCAAGAGATGCCTCTACAGGCCATTTTGACAGTTCAAATTCCTTTAACTTCCGTTTAAAGCTGCCAAAATAACTGACAGCTGATTGATGAACGAACTGGCACAAAGTTTGAAAAATAGTTAGCATAATTAGTAAACCTATTTTCAAACCTAAAACCATACTTGTCATGAATCCGTTAACGCGCACGAACAACCACTTTCCGTCGTTGATCGAGAATTTTTTCGGACGCGACATGAACGACCTCTTTAACACGAATGGCTCTGGAGTGACAAACGTCCCAGCCGTAAATGTAGTTGAGCACCATGATGGCTTCCGCATTGAAGTCGCTGCTCCCGGCCTTAAAAAAGAAGATTTCAAGCTTAATCTGAACCACAATAACCTCACAATTTCGGGGTATCGGGAGAATCAGAAAGAAGAGCAGGAAAAAAGTGCGGAACGTTATACCCGCCGGGAGTTCAGCTACTCGTCTTTTCAGCGAACGTTTACGTTACCCACCTCAATAGACGCCGAACACATTCAGGCAACCTACACCGATGGGCTTCTAAAAATTGAGGTTCCCAAGCGCGAAGAGGCCAAAGTAAAACCACCCCGGCAAATCGAAATAGGTGGTTAAGAAGGCCTATTTTTGATCAAAAAAAAAGCCCGATGAGCGTCGTGCTCACGGGCTATTTCGTTACCTAATTATACGGCAACAAAGCCCTGTTAAATTTTGTTAAGGACGCACAGTAGCCGGATTTTTCAGACGCTACTTTCCGTTATAGTATCAGACAGACAACCACTGCCTTTAACACAAAAAGAAAGCAATTAGATTTTCCCATTTATTATGAAAAGCAACTGGAAATTATTGGCGTTAATGGCACTCCTGTCGAGTGTTGTAACGTTGGCTGCTTACAACCTGTTGGGCTTCAACAACCGGGATGTAATTTTTAACGAATCGTCGCCAATACAGACGATTACTGGGCGATTAGCCTCCATGCCCGGAAATAACCCAAGTGGTGTTCCCGGCGATTTCTCTACTGCGGCCGAAGCCGTAACACCAATGGTTGTGCACATCCGGACCACCATGACTCGTACAGTACGCCAACAACAGGTTCCTGATATTTTCCGGGAGTTTTTTGGGGATGAGTTCGGTGGTGGTAGCCAGCGGCAGCCACGTCGTCAGCAAGGTCAGGCTTCCGGTTCTGGTGTTATCATCAGCAAGGATGGCTATATCGTTACGAACAACCACGTTGTTCAGGACGCCGATGAAGTAGAAGTCATCATGACCGATAAACGGAGCTTTAAAGCCAAAGTTATTGGCACCGACCCACTAACCGACTTAGCTGTTATTAAAGTAGATGCCAACAACCTGCCAGCTATCACGCTGGGTGATTCCGATGCGTTGAAATTAGGCGAATGGGTATTGGCTGTTGGTTATCCACTCGATCTGGAATCGACCGTTACCGCTGGTATCGTTAGTGCCAAAGGCCGTCGGATTGGTATTTTAGACCAGAATATCAGCAAGACAGATGCGAAGCCTGATTCTCCAGTAGAAGCATTTATTCAAACCGATGCGGCTATCAACCCAGGTAACTCGGGTGGTGCGCTGGTTAACCTGCGTGGCGAATTAGTAGGCATCAACTCAGCTATTGCTTCAGCAACTGGATACTATAGCGGCTATGGTTTCGCAGTACCTGTATCGCTGGTTAAGAAAGTATCGGCTGACTTGCTCAAATATGGTAACGTACAACGCGGCTATATCGGCATTCTGCCAATCGAGCTGAACAGTACAGTAGCTAAAGAAAAAGGCGCTAAAATTGGTCGCGGTATTTATGTTGAGAGCGTTGTCGAAAAAGGCGCTGCTGAAGCCGCTGGCCTGAAAAAAGGCGATGTTATTGTGAAAATGGAAGGACAGACGCTTGATTCTGATGCGCAGATGCGTGAGATCATTGGCCGTCGTCGTCCAGGTGATATTGTTAATGTAACCGTTAACCGGGACGGAACCGAGCGTGACTTTAAAGTTGAGCTACGTAACCGTAATGGTGGACGGGATGTTATCAAGAAAGCCGATGTAACAGCCGCTAACACCTCCTTAAATACACTGGGTGCCAGCTTCGAAGATTTATCGGCACAGGATGCTAAACAACTGGGCATTACCGGTGGCGTTCGGGTGAAGAAAATCACAGATGGCAAACTGGCTGAAACCGACGTAGAAGAAGGATTTATCATTGTAAAAGCAAACGGTAAGAACGTTAAAACAACGAAAGACCTTCAGGCAATCATGTCATCGGTGAAAGAAGGAGAAGGGCTGATGCTTATCGGTATGTACCCTAACAGTTCGCGGATGTACTACTACGCAGTGCCTGTGTAAGCAGTAGTTGATTATAATTTAAGTAATAGCGTCGGGTTGTCAAATCCGACGCTTTTTTTATGCACAAAAAAGCGGTCAGGTTGTCAAACCCGACCGCACAAAAAGAGAGCCCAGTTACGAACTGGCTGGTGTCTATTCGAAATAATTCAGAACCTGATGACCACTGCTGGCCAGAAGCTGATCCCGACGGAACAAGTTAATATCAGACGTCATCATGTCTTTAACAAGCGCAGGAAGGTCATATTTCGGCTTCCAGTTCAGTTTTGACATCGCTTTAGTAGGATCACCCAGCAACAGGTCGACTTCTGTTGGGCGGAAATAACGAGGATCGACGCACACAACGGCCTGCCCAACTTCAACCGGGAAATCAGGGTTGGTCGAGCTTACAACCGTACCTACTTCATTGACGCCTTCGCCAGTAAAGGCCAGTTCAACGCCAATCTCCGAGAATGACATCCGGACAAAATCCCGCACGCTGGTTGTTACACCCGTTGCAATAACGAAATCTTCAGGTTTTTCCTGTTGTAGAATTAGGTACATAGCCTCAACATAGTCTTTGGCATGGCCCCAGTCGCGCAACGAGTCAAGATTTCCAAGGTATACTTTATCCTGTAAGCCAAGGCCAATACGCGCTACAGCCCGCGTAATTTTACGTGTTACGAACGTTTCGCCCCGCAGTGGCGATTCGTGGTTGAACAGAATACCGTTACAAGCATACATATTGTAGGCTTCACGGTAGTTTACCGTAATCCAATAGCCATACAATTTAGCAACGGCATAGGGCGAGCGAGGATAAAATGGCGTCGTTTCTGATTGAGCGTGTCCCTGAACACCTCCGTAAAGTTCAGACGTTGATGCCTGATAAATACGGGTTTTTTCTGTCAGACCGAGCAGCCGAACTGCTTCCAGTATACGCAGTGTACCAATTCCATCTACCTGAGCCGTGTATTCCGGCTCATCGAAACTAACCCGTACATGCGACATAGCGCCTAGGTTATAGATTTCGTCCGGCTGAACTTCCTGAATAATGCGGATTATATTGGTCGAATCGGACAGGTCGCCGTAATGAAGCTTTAGGTGTACGTTTTTTTCGTGTGGATCTTCGTACAGATGGTCAATGCGCTGCGTGTTGAAAAGCGAGCTCCGGCGCTTAATGCCATGAACTTCATATCCTTTTTCTAACAGCAATTGAGTTAGATAAGCTCCATCCTGTCCGGTAATTCCGGTAACTAATGCTTTTTTCATATTAGTACAAACTGGTCAAGACCAACGCCTAGAGGTGTATCAAATAGGTCAAAGGTAATGTCCGGTGACCAAATTTTATAACTTATTTTATTAACAGGCTACGGCGAATATCTACTTTGTCGGGTTGCAGTTGGGCCGATTCGATCAGGCGCCGTATCGATGCATAGTATCGTTCGGCATCCATTCGGCGCATGAAGTCGCCTACTTTAAGCTTATAGGTTGGCTGATTATAACTCAGGTAAGGGCTTAACTCGGGGAATTCCTGTGAAATAAGCAATCGGGCAGCATCAACCTCTTTTCGCTGCGTACCTACATAAACCTGAATACGAAAGCCGGGCGCATATCGTATCGAGCGGTTTTGTGTAGCAATTGTATCGAGTACCATATCGAGCCGCCGGTTGATGTGCAGAGCTTCTACGGGGGCGCCTGGCTTACGCGTCTCTGTTTTGCGAGGGGCTGGTGCAGGGGTTGGCGCCGGTGGTGGTGCATTGGTTGGAATAGCGGTTGCTGTCGGGTTATAGACGGGACGTACCGACGATAGATCTTCGTTGTAACTATTGTAATCAACAGCCGTTGTAACCGAGCGGCTAGTGGCACAACCCGTCATGAGCAACAAACTAAACGCAATACTTTCCGCAAATCGGCAACGCATAACCATGTTTGAATTAATGGGTAAAAATAATCATTTGCGGCTGGAATAAATCAAACCAGTAATTATCTGTATAAACCCCTCCTATAATTTGGTTAATTTTGACCGTTTATTACGCTTAGTACATGTTGAACATACAAAGTCACGTATCGCTCAAACCATACAACACGTTTGGAATTAATGCCAACGCACGGTATTGGGTTGAAGTTAATAGTGAGGAAGACCTTCAGACGGTACTTCAATTGAATGACTTTCTTAATCAACCTAAATTAATCCTCGGTGGTGGCAGTAATGTGTTATTATGCCATGACTTCGACGGGTTGGTTGTTAAAGTTAATATTCAGGGTATTGATGTCATACGCGACGACGACGATCATGTTTACATAACGGCTGGCGCGGGGGTCAATTGGCACGAACTGGTTCTGTTTTGCGTTAGCCATGGCTACGCAGGCCTGGAAAACCTGTCGCTCATACCCGGCACTGTGGGAGCCGCCCCTATGCAGAACATCGGTGCTTACGGTGTTGAGCTGGAGCAGGTATTCGAGTCGCTCACGGCCATCCATACGCTCACCAGCGAAAAGAAAACCTTTACCCATGCCGACTGCGCCTTTGGTTATCGGGAGAGCGTTTTCAAGCGGGAATTAAAAGGCCAGTACATCATTACCAGCGTTACGTTTCAGGTAGACAAGCGGCCAACCTTTCATACACGCTATGGCGCTATTCAGGAAACGCTGACCGAAATGGGCGTAACGGACGAAACCTTATCCATTAAGGCAATCAGCGACGCCGTTATCCGAATTCGACGCAGCAAACTACCTGACCCAACTCAAATTGGGAATGCGGGAAGTTTTTTCAAAAATCCTGAAATTCCCAAAGATCAGTTCGAGAGCCTGAAAGCAACGTATCCAACCTTGCCGGGCTATCCCGTAGGCGACGATGTGGTGAAAGTACCGGCGGGTTGGCTAATCGAGCAGGCTGGCTGGAAAGGGTACCGCTCGGGCGATGCGGGGGTTCATGCCAAGCAGGCTCTGGTACTGGTCAACTATGACAAGGCTACCGGTGATGAAATTATGGCCCTGGCCCGGAAGGTTCAGCAGTCTGTACTGGAGAAATTTGGCGTACCGATTTCCCCGGAAGTAAATGTCATTTAAGCAATAAAATACAGCAGGGAAGACAAGCTTGTCTTCCCTGCTGTATTTTATTGCTCGTCCAATCCGTTCGTTTAGTCGAAACAGAGGGAAGCGGCTCCCAGCAGACCGGCGTCATTGCCGAGTGTAGCCCGCTTGATGCTCAAGCCATTTTTGTAGTAAGGATTCAGCCAATATTCGAGCGTTTTGTTGACAGCGGGCAGAATATAATCGAACGAGGCAGACAGCCCTCCGCCAATCAATACTTGCTTGATGTCTAACACTTTAATGAGCGAGGCTAGCCCTTCGCCCAGCATTTCGCCGACTTCCGTCCAGATCTGGAGCGCCAATTCGTCCCCTTCAGCTGCAGCTGCCACTAAGCCTGTTGTCGAAATCGATCCATCGTCGGCCAGATGCGTTTCACCTTTGTATTCTTTCCGACGCTCATTCGCTAAGTCGAGCAATTCTTTTTTACCGATATTCCGTTCCAGTACCCGACCGTTGCGGGAAGGGATATGACCAGGCTCCATGGCATTACCATCGCCCCCGGTGAATATTTTCTTATTGATAATCGCAGCCCCACCAACACCCGTACCGAGCGTGATAAAAATGTAGTTTTCTGTGATTTTCTCTTCAGCAAAGTAATATTCACCCAGCGCGGCTGCATTGGCGTCGTTCGCCAGAAAAAATTGAACTCCCGGAAACCGCTTGCTCAGCAAATCGACCATCGGAATGTCGTTAATTTCTGGAATAGCCGTGATTTCGAGAGGAATTGTTCGCTCTCGATTGAGCATGCCTGGCAAACCGATACCGACTTTTTTTACCTCTTTGTTGGCTAATAATTGCAAGGCAACGGCGTCACCGAAGCGATCTACAAAGTGTCCTGATTCCCGCCAGCTAATGGTGTCATGGCTATAGAAATTAGAAATTTTACCGGTATTGGCATCGACAATACCCATTTTGACGTTCGTACCGCCGACGTCGATACCCAGATACTCAACGGAAGCCATTCTTTATATTGGTCAGTTTATGGTGAACAATTAGCAGGTTAGGAATAGAAAATCGGGCGCAAGATACAAAAAGTAGGTAGTCCATAGCCATTCGTTGGTGGCCGTTTGTTTAGTTCCTATCCGTCTGAGCCTTTATTCGGATTAAATATCGCCTAATTGAGGGCGAATAAGTACTTCTTCAATAACGGCACTCTTTGAGAGTGAATACGCTGCCCAGGTACTATCGGCCACATCATTGGGTTTTAAAAAACGTTCTTCGGGCAAATCCGTTCCGGCCCAGCTATCGGTAAGCGTAGCCCCCGGCAAGATGGCCGTTACCTTTACATCGTGTATTTTCAGTTCTTCGCGCAACACCCGGCTCATGCCCAGCAACGCGAATTTAGAAATACAATAAGAGCCTCCATTCGTGTAGGCCGTAATGCTGGCCGTAGAGCACATCATAAAAATATGTCCCCTCCGACGGGCCACCATATCACCCACCAGCCCGCGGGTCAGGTGATACGCGCTGGCGACATTGGTGCTCATCAGTTGCTCGAATGTACCTTCGGCTTCGTCCTGAATCTGGCCCGGCAGAAAAACACCCGTATTGTTAACCAGCACGTCGACTGGCCGGTTGAGCGAATGAATATAGTTAAGCAGGGTATTGACGCCATCACGCGTCGACAGATCGGCGGCAACCGGTAAGAAACCGGGTTCTTCCAGACCCGCCACCGAACGGGCACAAACGATAGCATCGAAACCTTCGGCTACAAATCGGTTGGCAATCGCGCGACCGATGCCTTTGGAGCCACCGGTTACCACAATTAATGGATTCATAAATAATGATAATCTAAGTCAGCCTGCACAGCAAAAGCTGCTTTGCGTTAAAACCACTATCCATCGGGATAAGCAGTGTCGCAAGTTACGCCAGAAACCATTCTCTCTTTACGGGGGTTCTCCCGAATGGATACCAATCAGACCACCATCAACGAGGTTCAACTGTTTTCTACACGCTTATATGTCACGATTAGGTAGTTATTTTATCTTTTTAGGTACCCTCTTCCGCAACCGCGAGAAATTCCGCGTTTACATGGGCCTTATTCTGAATGAATGCATGTCAATTGGCGTCGGGTCTATCTTTATTGTTGCGTTGGTCAATATATTTATCGGCGCTGTTACCTGCGTACAAACGGCCTACAACCTGACCAATCCGTTTGTACCGAAATACATTATTGCTCTCATTGTGCGCGACAGTTCCATTCTGGAGCTGGCTCCTACCCTATCGTGTATTGTACTGGCCGGTAAAGTGGGGTCAAACATTGCCAGTGAATTAGGAACGATGCGCATTACCGAACAGGTTGATGCGCTGGAAGTTATGGGGATCAACTCAAGTTCTTACCTGATATTGCCCAAAGTAATAGCATCGGTGCTTATGTTTCCGCTGCTGGTTATTATGGCTGCCTTTCTGGCCATTTTGGGCGGTTATATCGCGGGCACGCTGGCAAGTGTCATCTCTTCCGAAGATTACATTACAGGTTTACGTTTCGATTACAAGCCTTTCGGTGTTGCGTTTGCCCTGATTAAAACCACTGTATTTGCTTTCCTGATCTCGACTATTTCAGCTTATCAAGGCTACAATGTTAGTGGCGGTGCCCTCGAAGTAGGTGCCGCGTCGACGTCGGCAGTCACCAACAGTTGCATTGCCATTGTAGCCGCCGACTTTGTGCTCACGCAGTTATTACTTACCTAGTAGTCAAAGAGTGAATGAGCGAAATTTGACGCATCAGCCACACTTATCCTCATTCACCCTTGCGCTCGTTCATTCGTTAAAATGATTGACATTAAAAACATTACGAAATCCTTCGGCGATCGGCAAGTGCTGGCGGGAATTGACGGTAGCTTCAAACCAGGCGACACAAGCCTGATTATCGGGGGGAGTGGCACCGGCAAGAGTGTGCTGCTAAAGTGCATGATTGGCCTCATCAAGCCTGATTCCGGCCAAGTTTTGTATGATGGACGCGACTTTCTGACCAGCGACCTGGATGCCCAAAAAGCAATTCGACGCGAAATGGGTGTTCTGTTTCAAGGTTCGGCGCTGTTTGACTCGAAAACTGTTCTGGAAAACGTTCGCTTCCCGCTCGATATGCTCACCGATCAATCGGAGAGCGAAAAGGTAGACCGCGCGCAAGAGTGCTTACGGCGAGTTGGGCTTGAAAAAGCGGGCGACCGGATGCCATCTGAAATTAGTGGCGGGATGAAAAAACGGGTTGGTATTGCCCGCGCTATCGTCTTGAATCCCAAATACTTATTCTGCGATGAACCGAACTCCGGCCTGGACCCGCTAACGTCCATCAAAATTGATCAGCTCATTTCAGAGATCACGGATGAGTATCAAATCACAACCGTTGTGATCACTCACGATATGAACTCAATGATGGAGATTGGCGAGCAAATTATGTTTCTTTATGAAGGGCACAAGCTCTGGCAGGGAAATAGCAGCACGCTCACCCATTCTAACGTAAAGGAATTGAATGAGTTTATCAATGCCAATAAGCTGATTCGAGAAATGGAAAAGTAAGAACTTGTCTACAAGTCATCTCTTAAAACGTTAGTTGTAGTCCTAACTTTCTCAGAACCGCCATCGGACCTGTATTTTCACTTCTGATTTATGAGGTGCGTTGATTTGGTCGAGGTCGGAGCCAACGGTGTCCTGATTGGTGAGGTCTGTTCTGGCCCAGCGCACCCAAACATCCAGATGGCGACTCAGGTTATACTGGGCCAATAAATAATGCCGGACGCCCTGATTAAAGTAAGCGGGAAAGGAGAAGGCATACAGGACATCGCGCTCATAAACATATTGACGGCTATCGTAATCATCTGTACCAAACAGGGCAACCCTTCCACTCAGACTAAATTTTCGTACTTCCAGCGTTGCATCCTGCACCAGCACAAACCCACGTGAGGGCAGTTGTCCCGCATACCGAAAGCTACCCCACTGCACCCGCGAACGTAGCGATAAGCCATGCCTCAGCTTATAGTCCGCGTTCAGGACGTAGTTCCGGCGTGTAGTTCCCACTACGTCTTTAACTTTATCTACAGTTAAGTTTTTCTCTTTGTGTTCTTCATGGTAGAGCGCGTAAAAGGTCGTTTGTCGGCTAGGCGAGTAGCGGGCCTGTAACAAATAATCAAACCCTTTCGAGGGCTTATCCACTAAATACTTTAGCCAAGGGAAGCTGAAATAATCAATAAAGCCGCCCAATGTCAGCCGACGATAAATGGTGTATTTCACACCGACGTAAGCCCCCGATTCGTTGATTGTCCGGCTCCCCTCACTGAATCCGTTACTATAAAAACTATGAAAGTTGCGGTCATAATGCCGTATAGTTACCGACATATCAACTTTTTTTGTCAGACTAACCAACGCCCCGGCCACGACTCCAATGCCGCCCGAATTCGTCTCAGAGCCACTGCTGCGGGCTAGTTCACCAAACAGATTCCAGTTACGCCAGATGTATCCACCGTGTAGGCCAGCCACTACATTTTGCCTGCCCGTAAACTCATACTGATTATAAGCCAGATCGCGCCGACGGAAAAAAGTGTTAAAACTGGTGCGTAGCACCGTTAGCCCAAGGTGAACCTGTTGGCGATTGTGATAGAGCAGGTGCAGCCCAACGTTTGTTTCCGGCAAACTTCCCTGATCGTCGCGCTCAGATAGCGTCCGGTGTAAACCTGATGTTTGTAGTGACGTAGCGATGACGCCCGCCCCCAAACTATCGGCCGCAATATTGGCGTCGCGCCGGTTTCGAGCCGCCATGAGGGTTAAGTCCAGTTCGGGGTGCAGGCTATATGTAGCTACTACACCCCGGAAGTACCCATATTCGGTGAGGGATGTGAAGGGCCGGGCACCCAGGGTTGGCCGACGAATGGTCTGCACTGTTTCGGCGCTTTTGCCCAGCACAAAGCCTGCCGAAAGAATCAGTCCCTGCCCAATTTGCAGTTGATAATCACCAATTAGTAAATTTTTCCACTTACCCCGATTCTGCACCTGCGCGTGAAATGAAACATAATCAATGCCGTATCGACGGGCCGAAGGCTGCCACTCCAACTGTTCACCGGGGTCCTGTTCCACAGTCAGGCCTATGCTAAACGCACGCGGACGGCTGTATCGGTAGCGGGCATACCATTGACCCGGACTACCCAGATACCGAGTCGGGAGGTTTCCTTTTTTATCGGGCGTAGCGTCCGAAAATCCCTTTTGCTGCTCAATAAGTCGTTCGTAACGAACAATTAGGTAGTTATCCGTTGGGGTCGTATAAGCACCGAACAATCCCTGGTTACCGGCTACCGTTACAAAGGGCAATAACCGCCGAATAGTCGAGACATCGAAGTCGGGGACAGCCTGTAGCTCATAAATGGATAACAGATCACCGAACTCAGCCCGGTAGGTGGCCAGACTGCTCAGTTGGCGTTGTGTAAAGAGGTATGTTGCTTCCAGCTCATCGCGCGTGGCACTATTCAAGTCAAGCGGATTAGCATAAAGTTGTGCCAGGCCATCGTACACCGATTGATAATCGACGCCTTCGGTTTGCACTGGGAATAAATCCTGTAGGCGCTGGCTCAGTGCATCGGCCGGTCGGTCAGAAACTCGATAGTCAGGTCTGTTAGCCTGGCAAAAAGCTGAACAAACGATCAGCCATGCAGCTATAGTAAGCAGATAAACGTTTCGCAAAGGCCTTTATAACCGAATGGATATGAAAGGCCTAGGACGAATACTGAGCAAAAAGGTTACATCTGTTAGTTGATGATAGAACGCTGATTTTTATGGCCAATATGATAAGATTATGATTTGACGGAGAAAAAGTGTCAAAAGACTAAAATAATACCCTGATGAGCACCTTTCAAAAATCATTCTGAATCATAAAAATCAGCGTGCTATTAATTTGAGATTCGAAAATTAAATCAGTCGCCTAAAGCAAACCCAGCGGCACAGAAAAGCCGTTGTATAAAGGCTTCTCTGTGCCGCTGGGTTTGTAGTTCTGGTCTCAGGCAAACCGGCGTTTCAGAATCTCAACCAGTTCACTTACTTCATCGCTGCTCATGTCCCACAAATACTGGGAAGCATAGCGGTAGGAGATTAAATCGAGGGCCTGACCGTAATTATTCAGCGTATCTATTTCCTCTACTGCCTGATTATAGGCACTCGAATTTCCGTTGAATAACTGGTTGATAAACCGAAATTTCTGATTTAGCGAAATACTGCGGGCAATACTCTCAATAGGGGCGCGATGGAACGTTTCGGCCATTGTAGTGGGCTCGGCAGGAGTGCTTTCCCGCAAAGTATCATTCAGGGTTGGCTTAGCCTCAACCGTTGTGTCAGGCTGCGATTGTTGCGGTATGCCAGGTTGGGTCATGTCGGTAGTTGGCAACTGCGACGGCTGACTGATGGGCGAAACAGGGTCCGGCCCACTAGTCCGGTCAAGGAACATAGCGCCACCCGTATCCGTCGAATCATCGGCTGATTTGGCAAAAACTGGACTTGCCGGAGATGCCTGCGGAGGTGTCGCCGATATATTACCAGCCGTATTAGTGGGTAATGGCTCCATTGCAGGAGCCGCTATGGTTGTCTCCATAGCTACCAATGGGGCGGGCGGAACCGATGGTTCGGTAGCCGTATCGAAGAACGATCGCATGGGCGCCCCCGGAATGCTATCGGGCACATGACTACGAAGCAGAGCCGCCACATCCATTGGCAGTTTCTCCGAAAAAAGGGCCACAAGCTTATCGTAATGCTCGAGCTCATGGGCCCGCTGGCTCAGGACTTCGTCTAAAAATCCCAATGCCTGATTGACATACACAAACGGTTTACCGTTCATGCGCTGCATGATATGAGTCGGAATAAACTGATTAATCTTCGTATACCGCACCATTTGCTTCATCACATCAGCCGTTACGGTAAACTCAGGCTGGCTCCGGAGCACATCATCGAAATAAGCTCGGGGGTCAAAAATCATGATGATGGTCCGGCGAGTCGCATCGGCTAACAGCGGTTCGAGATGTTCGCGCCGAACCGAAATATGCTGAGACACAACGTTCATGAAATTACGTAAAGCCTCCTCTACATCGGCATTGGTAAAATCAAAATAAGGGCTCCGAAACTTAGCCGCATCGGCTTGCCATTTATCAGACAAGCTACTAATAACGAACAGGTTGATCTGGTTAATCGGCGTTAGCGACAGAATTTGCTGGCCACTGATGGTGGCATGATGCTGGTAGAAATCGGACGCAATCCGGCGAGCATAAGACTTGCTGTATTCTGTAAGGGCGTTGGCGTTAAACTTGTTCGACATTAGGAAAAGCCTTTGTTTTGTAAATATATATCTTTCGGCCGCAAACCGGCTGTTGTTCATGAAGAAATCAAATGCAACGGGCTGTACGCCATGATTCAATTCTACAACGGGGAAACCCTGTGGGTAATTGAAACAAATTTCATTCCGATTTGTCATGGCCATCCTGGTGCTTTTTACGTTCCCGTCCCGTTTTACCGTACTTTATCAATCAATTTTCAATGTTTATTGAACCATCCCGACGACGCGAACCGCCCCATCTCCGCACTGGCTGGATCGAAGTAATCTGTGGATCGATGTTCTCCGGAAAAACGGAAGAGTTAATTCGTCGACTTAACCGAGCACGTATTGCCAAGCTGAACGTTGAGATCTTTAAGCCTGCGCTGGATACGCGTTACCACGACGAAAACATCGTGTCGCATTCAGCACTGGCTATCCATTCTAATCCTGTGCAAACGGCGGGCCAAATTCCTCCCTTAGCCGGGAACTGTGATGTTGTTGGTATAGACGAGGCCCAGTTTTTTGATAAAGACATTCTGGATGTCTGTAACTTGCTGGCCAACCAGGGCAAGCGCGTAATCGTTGCCGGGCTTGATATGGACTTTTCGGGGCAACCGTTTGGCTGTATGCCTCAACTCATGAGCATCGCTGAATACGTCACGAAGGTCCACGCTATTTGTGTGGTCTGTGGCGACATTGCCCAGTATTCTTATCGGCTCGTTCCCTCGCAGGACCGCGTACTTTTAGGTGAAACCGATAGCTACGAAGCCCGCTGCCGACGCTGCTTTAACCTCGGCAGCGACGCTGGCCGCAAAGAGTGGGCCTATGAGACTGTTGTGAATGATGAATGATGTAATAAATTACATTTTATTTAAAAAGTGTCTCCGGTCTTTAGCCACTAAATTCCGGGGCTCATCCATCATTTGTTATTCATCCTTTATCATTCTTTTTTCGCTTTCCTATCCTGCATTCGCTCAGATCGGTGTTTGGCAATCGCATGTCAGCTACCAGTCTGGCCAATCGGTGGCGGTTGTTGGCAATATGGTTTATGCCGCTACTCGAAACGGGTTATTTTACTTCGATAAAAGCACTCAGGAAACCAGAACCCTTGCGAAGCAGGATGGTTTGAGTGATGTAGGTATAAGTCGATTGCTATACCTGGCGGATCAGAAACGGTTGTTTATTGCCTACCAAAACGGTAATCTGGATTTTCTGACCCTAACGGATACCGGCGAACCAGGTACTGTCTCGAATGTAAATACAATTGTTACGGCCTCTTCTCTCCCTACCGGCCGAGGTATTAATCACCTCAACAGAATTGGCAACAATGCCTATCTGAGCACTGACTTCGGGCTTGTTGTACTGGATCTGCTAAAAAATGAAATTCGGGATACATATTTTAGCCAACGGACGGATGGTTCTCCCCTTCCCATTTTTCAGTTGGCCGCTACAAGCGATAGCCTCTACGCCTTAACCGCCCCCCTGACGTCAACGGCTACCCAACCCCAAATTCGAGCAATTCGTTTTGCGGCCAATGTCAATATTGTCGATCCGGCAAACTGGCGACCAATAGCTACGCCCGGCCTGCAAACCGAGTCGATTGTCGCGAACCAGGGTCGTTTATCGGCAACGGTAAATGGACAGGGTACTTATGAACGGCAACTCGGTCGCTGGACACTCACCCTGCCGCTCACCAGTTCCCTTATCAGGCAGTTCCCCAGCGCAGCGGGCCTCATTTTAGCGACTAACCAGGCCATAACCTTGCCGGGAGTGGGTTCGTTTACGGGCCCACTATTGGCTGACCCGCGCGAGGTGCAGGCCGATGGTAACACACTCTGGATTGCCGATGCCCGGAACGGTTTATTGACTACAACAGCCGGTACACTCCAACGCATCGCCCCCGAGGGCCCAACGCGCGATCAGTTTGCGCAATTATACGCCTATGCGCAAACGCTGGTAGCCCTGCCCAATGCCCCTCAGGAAACCACTTCCTTAGGACAAAATCAGCCGCCGGTCGAGTTGTTGTCGGTGCCAGCCGAGCGATGGAACAGCAGTCTGATGACTGGCTCAACGCGCGGCTTTAATTCGGCCGCCTACGTGGCTACGGAGCAAAAAGTATATCTGGGAAATTTTGGCGGAGGCCTGTGGAGCCAGGTAACGGGCCAACCGCCGACATCTGTCACGTTACCTACTACCATCAGCCCATTCATTAACAGTCTGGCCACTGACACTGACGGAAATTTATGGATCACAACGGGTCGGGGCAATGCCCAGCAAGCGACCTTACACGTCCGCCGAACCGACGGACAATACCAATCGTTTCCGGCCGTTAGCCAGACCAACCTTGTCCAGATTGTGCCCGACGACAACGGGTTTCTGTGGCTTCGAACCGAGGTTGGTGGTGGCTTACTGGTTTTCGACCCTCAAACAAACCGAAGCCGGGCTTTAAGTACGATCATAGGCCAGGGCAGCCTGTTAACGAACAACGTTCGGGCTTTGGTAAAAGATCATAACGGGGTTATCTGGGTTGGTACAGATCTTGGCCCTATGGTTTTCGACAATCCCTACGGTGCTTTCGACCTAAAACTAGACGCCCAGTCTCCTGTTCTTAATGGACGCCGATTGCTGGCCAACGAGCTTATCACATCGATAGCCGTTGATGGCGGTAACCGAAAATGGCTCGGTACACGCAGTGGACTATACCATGTTGCGCCCGATGGGTCACAATTGCTCGATACATTTACAGCCGACAATAGCCCTTTACCCACCAACACCGTACAGTCGTTAGCCATCGAACCCACCTCCGGTAAGGTATTCATCGAGACCAGCGCTGGCGATCAATCCAAGGGAATCATCTCTTACCAGGGCCCGGCTACTGAGCCGGCTTTAACCCTCAACCAGATCACTATTTTTCCTAACCCTGTTCGGCCAGATTTTACGGGTACTGTCGGCATCAACGGATTGACCGACAATGCAACGGTAAAAATCTTTAATGCGGGTGGGCAACTGGTCTACGAAACCCGATCGCAGGGCGGTACAGCCACCTGGGCATTACGGGATTACCTGGGTCGCATGGCCCAGACGGGCATTTACCTGATTGTCGTTGTTAACGTCGACGGGTCGGAAGGACTGGCGGGCAAGCTGGCCGTGGTTCGATAGCGAGCACTTATCAGTAATTGCCGGGTAAATTGTACATTCGGGTAGATAAACTTACCAACTGCCTGCTTATGCATTTAGACATTCTACAGACTGGTGCACTGCAAGATTATTTGCGCCGACGTGGCTGGCTCGATACGGAAGAAGTTGTCGCATCGGTTGAGATTCCCGGTGAGGGCAACATGAATTACATCCTTCGGGTAACAACTTCCATTCGATCCCTTATTGTCAAACAATCGCGGGCATACGTTGAGAAGAACCCAACGCTACCGGCCCCCGCCAATCGGGCGGTTATCGAAGGGAGTTTTTATCAGGAGATACAGTCTATTCCTATGCTGGCCAGCGCAATGCCTTTGCTGATGGGGATAGATCGAGAAAATAACATTCTGGTATTGGAAGATGTAGGGGACGCCCCGGCCTATACGTTTCTGTATCATTCAGGCCAATTGTTATCAGAAGCCGATACCCTAACCTTAACGGACTACCTATCCGAACTCCATTATCATTTTGCTACCGAAAAGCCCGGCCCGATCTTCACCAATCAGGCCATGCGCTTGCTCAATCACGAGTCTATCTTTATAGCTCCTTTCCGGGAAGACAATGGCGTCAATCTTGACACCGTACAACCGGGGCTGGCGGAGTTAACCATGTCCTGTAAGCAGGATGTATCCTTGAAGAAGATAGTTAGACAATTGGGGGAGCTGTACTTGTCGGACAATAACCAGCCGCAGACAGGTGCGTCAAAAACACTGCTGCATGGAGACTATTACCCTGGAAGCTGGCTTCAGACTACCCACAACCACCTCAAAGTAATCGATCCTGAATTTTGTTTCTACGGTCCTGCTGAGTTTGATTTAGGTATCTTAATCGCGCACCTGATGTTGGCTCAACAGCCTTCAGCAACAATTAACCGCGTCCTGACCAATTATGTAAAACCGACGGGCTTCAATGAACAATTACGCCAACAATTTACCAGCGTTGAACTCCTGCGTCGGCTCGTTGAATACCCTCAGCTTCCCCTTAGCTTATCCATCGAGGAGAAACGTTCGCTGCTGGATGAAAGCCGGCAAATACTACAGTAAACGACAGATACTACCCACACAGTAGCTATATTAAAATAAGCCTTTACCTGCTATTTGACGAATCAGGGCATTTTGCCTAATTTTGACAGGTTTTCTGCCATCTCATTCAGGTGTCAACATGAACCGAATGAGCAACCAAACGCAATCAACGCACTCATTATGAGAGAAATACAATTCCGTGAAGCCCTGCGGGAGGCCATGACGGAAGAAATGCGCCGGGATCCGAAAGTTTATCTGATGGGCGAAGAAGTTGCCGAATACAATGGCGCTTACAAAGTTAGTCAGGGAATGCTGGACGAATTTGGCCCGGAGCGGGTCATTGATACCCCTATCGCCGAGCTTGGTTTCGCCGGTATTGGTGTTGGTTCTGCCATTAACGGACTTCGGCCAATTATTGAGTTTATGACCTTTAACTTTTCGCTTGTTGCGATTGATCAGGTTATCAACTCGGCCGCTAAAATTATGTCCATGTCGGGTGGCCAATATTCCTGTCCCATCGTATTCCGTGGCCCCACGGGGAATGCCGGGATGCTGTCTTCACAACACTCGCAGAACTTCGAAAACTGGTTTGCCAATACATCGGGCCTGAAAGTAGTCGTCCCCTCGAATCCTTATGATGCAAAGGGACTGCTTAAGTCGTGTATTCGCGACAACGACCCCGTTATTTTTATGGAGTCGGAGTTGATGTACGGCGACAAAGGTCAGGTTCCTGAAGAAGAATACCTGATTCCGATTGGCCTCGCCAATGTCGTACGGGAAGGAAACGACGTAACAATCGTATCGTTCGGTAAGATCATGAAAGTAGCGCTTGCTGCCGCCGATGAGTTAGCGAAAAACGGCGTTTCGGCGGAGGTTATCGACCTGCGGTCCGTACGCCCAATCGATTACGCAACAATCATCAATTCGGTGAAGAAAACAAACCGGTGTGTCATTGTTGAAGAAGCCTGGCCATTAGCCGCTATCTCGTCGGAGTTGACCTACAACATTCAACGCAACGCCTTCGATTACCTCGATGCGCCTGTTGTTCGGGTGAACAGTATGGATTTGCCGTTGCCGTATGCACCAACGCTCATCGAAGCGATTTTGCCAAATGTGAAACGTACGTTACAGGCCGTAGAAACGGTGATGTATAAAAAGTAATTGGTCAGCAGCGCAGGTGTCTATCTGCGTTAGTAAAAAAGCGTCGATCTATCCGGTCGGCGCTTTTTTCTTACAAAAACGCCCGACTGTCTTTCAACGGCCGGGCGGTGTATTTGATTCAATTATAGGGTAAACCCTGGACGGCTTCAAAAAGTTTAGGTGGTGAAAAATAGTCGTATAGTTTTCCGTATTATTGGTACGTATGAACGATTTGTCTGATAACACGCAAAAACGCCCCATATTTAAGCTAAGTGGTCGTACAATTTATGAAGTTACGATTCAATACGTTGGCTCCTTATCGGCGTTGCGTCAGCGCGAACCAACCGTCATATTCTTTTCTAACCTTCGCAAAGCAGTTGATGCGATCACGGCTGAACTGGCATTGAACAATTGGCCGCCCAAGGTTAATTACACGGCGGTGTATCGGGGCGTAAAACAGCGGCAATTTTATAGTTGTGATTTCAACGTTGCCGGAGCGCGGGTTTTTCGAATCAAAGTTGTGCCGCGCGTGCTAAACCCAGCGCTTCCCAGATTGGGTATTGATGAAAATCCGGCGAAATAATAGTAATTAGAAAAAGACTTTTGTGCAGCGGAATAGAAGCGGGCGCAGTTGATTTTCGTCATCCCAACGAAGAAGGGATGACGAAAATCAACTGCGCCCAAGTCCCACTCAATACGCTTTCAAACTCAAATCCAAACTTTTTACCTGGTGCGTCAAGGCACCGGAAGATATATAATCGACGCCCGTTTCGGCATAAGCCCGCAGGTTCGTTTCATCAATGCCACCCGATGCTTCTGTCACGAAGCGGCCGTTGATCAACCGCACCATGTCGCGGATACCCTCGGGCGGGAAATTGTCTAATAAAATAATATCCACGTGCCCCACGCGAAGCACTTCCTCTACCTCGGCCCGGTTACGGGTTTCTATTTCGATTCGTAATTGGCGGCCGGTTTCTTTTAAATACGCAACGGCTTTGGTAATGGCCGCTTCGACACCTCCGGCATAGTCGACATGGTTGTCTTTAATCAGAATTTGGTCATATAATCCAAAGCGATGATTGACTGCCCCGCCAATTTTTGTGGCCATTTTCTCACAAATACGAAAATTTGGCGTGGTCTTTCGCGTATCCAGCAATTTTGCCCGTGTTCCCTCTAAAAAATTGACCAGTTCGCGGGTATGCGTCGCGATGCCGCTCATCCGCTGCATGCAGTTTAGCACCAATCGCTCGGCGGTCAGGATATTACGCGCGTTTCCGCTAACGGTCAGCACGATATCACCGGGCTTGATACTAGCCCCGTCATGCATCAGCACATCAACCTCAAAGGCGGGATCAACTTCAGAAAAAATTGCCTGCGCCACCTCGACACCAGCCAAAATTCCCGTTTCTTTCACCAATAGCCGTGCTCGTTTCTGTGCATCGGCCGGGATGGTTGATAAAGACGTATGATCGCCATCACCGACGTCTTCGGCTAAGGCCAGCTGTATAAACTCATGTAAATTCATACCTGCAAGGTAGCAGATTATTCTTTTCGACAGAATGTCAACAGCTGGCCGGGAGCGGAAAGTGATTAACGCGCTTTCAAAATTCGTCTTACGGTTCGTTCGTTACCCTGCTTCACGTCGAGAAGATAAATTCCAAACGGGAGAGCTGACAGGTCAATAGTACCAGAAAAAAAACGGGCGTTTTTTTGCAGTGTGGTCTGGTGGCGGGTGAGCCCTAGATTGGCATCAATTACGCTGACTTCAACTTCGCCCAAATATGCATTGCTAAGTTGAATTTCTACGCGCTCTATGGATGGATTCGGATAAACCCGCAGCGATTCGTCGTTGATCTCCGAAAATTCGGCGGATGACCGTGCGGCACCAGAAGCTGCGATGACAAACTGGGGTGTCTCCGTTAGGGTCAGGGTAATCTTGCTGTTTACCGTTGGCCGAATCTGCAACGCCATCGTATCACGACCAGCTTGGGGCGTGTATACCCGTGCGATAGAACCGGCTCCCAGATTCAATGAATACTGGCCCGTTCGGCCCACTTCGTCGGGAATCCAGAGTGCATAGGCAGACTGGCCATTGCGTTCGTACCGGTCCACATTTGGATTTGTGCTGATCGACTCTTTAAACACATAATCGCCGATGAGTTTTTTGGCCTGATAGAAATAATCGGCGGTGGGTTTACGGCTGAAATCAGCATTCATAAAGCCCATCGAACAGAATTGAGTCGGACAATCCAGATTCAGGTCGTAGGTCTGATAAAAATCGACTCGATCTACTCCTTCCCGACCGTACAACAGGGCTGTCCGCAAATTCCAGTCGGCCTGAGTACTCAAGACCGATTTGGAACCAATGGGGATGGCGCGAAGCGGGCTTCCCTGATTTAGATCATAGCCCGTTTCGGACACATAAACGGGCATATCATAGCAGGCTTCGTGTGCTAGTTTCAATACATTTCGAACCACCTGAGCGGCAACCGATAATTCTGGCGCGGCTCCCCGTGCCGACGCACCGCTACCATTTTGCATGGAGCTGGAATTATCGGGATAGAGGTGGTAATTGATCACATCCCAGCAGAGATTGACCCGTCCATCCGATTTATACCCCCGAAACTCTTTACACCAGTCAATCATACCCCGGATGTAATCGGTGCCGTTGGCAATCGAGCACAAGCCGCCCATGACCACCGTCATGCTCGGATCGGCATTTTTCACGCCAACGCCCGCCCCCATCGTATTCTTATGCCCATCGTAAAACGCCGACATATTGGCCGCATACTCTCGGCCCGTTTGGTACGCTTTTCGGCCGCGCCACCACTTGTCACGCTCGTTGTCGCATTCAATGTAATTGATCAAGCCAAGGCCAATTTTCACGACGTTTGGCGGATCGGATGTCCAGCGAATAGCCGGATTTACTTTAACCAGAGCCGGGTCTACAGTGATGTTTTTGCCATATCGGGCCGCGTACTGAAACGCTACTTTTGCCTGTTCAATGTAAGATGCCGGACTGGCAAAGTTTTTTCCATAACGCACGGGTACGTTATCGTTGCCCTGCTGGTCGGCAGGATACGTCGCGTTCATCCAGGGTGCCAGATCTTTCAGGCAAGCCATAACCTCAATGCCTTCTGCTTTGCAGCGTTCGTACATAAGATCGTAATTCCAGCCACCAGCATGGGTTGGATTAAAGGTGTACTTCCCTTCGGTCAGCTCCAGCTTTTCCCAGTCCATGTAATGCCGAATAACGCCAAAAGATTGCAAGGCCTTCATTTTAGGGGCCGAAATCCCCGGTACACCTGATTGATAAAAATCCCATTCGAACCCGTTTATCCCGAGCAGGTTCTTAAACTGTGGGCTCTTTTTGGGGGCCGCTCCACTGGTTGTGCTGCCCGCCTGATACGTTCCATAAAGCTCTATCTCACGAGGCCAGAAATCGGTTGTATTGATGACCAGGTAGCGCGCTCCCGTCACGACGCTATCGAGCAGAAATTTCGCATCGCCCGAGGTCGACCGGGTTGGGTAGGGCCCTACCCAGACATTGTACTCCAGCCCCTGAAACTGCGCTAGTTCAATGCGTCGCCAGTCACGAGTAATGATGGACAACCGCATGGGAGAAGTGGAATTACTTCCGTTGCCATCATAAAACTTTATAGCTTTGATAGCCATCGACTCGCCGGTTTGTAGCGGATAATAGGCATCGTAATTACTTAGGATTTTACCCCAGCCGGTTTGTACCTCATCCGTGACTTTTCCGTCAAATAGAGGCCCCAGCCCACTACTGATGTTATTAAGTTGATACCACCGACTGGCGTCGATCGGGATTTTGCTCCCCAATGAAACGGCCGTAGTCGTTGACGTCGTCGGCGATGTAGTTGTCACGGGCGGAGTTGTGGTGGTACTGCCCGTCGTTGTCGTTACGGCCCCGTCCAGCGGATGGCCATATAGCCGAATTTTGAGCGGTAGCGCATTGCAGTACTTGTGAATCATGATGGCATCGGCCACCACCGACGGAAAGGACAACTCCTGCCAGACCGCAAACGCAGGCCCCGTAAACGTCCCGAGCAACGTTTTCTGGGTTCCGTTGAGGGCATAAATCACAGCGGGTGTGCTCGAAAATTCGTTCGCACCATCGTATAGCTCCAGCTTGGTCAGTGTACTTTTCGCAGCCAGTTTGAGAGTAAGGTCCATCCATACACAATCGGCGCTATTGCCGTCGGTTTGCACCAGGCTATTCATATCATCATTCAGATAGGGAGCATAACTTTGCGCCGTGGGTAAACTCGATACGACACTCGTTACATTCACCCGTTCCTGAGCATACAAAATAGCATCGAGCGGATCGGTCGGCAATACTTTTCCATAGGCCCGTATTTTGACCGGTATGTTATTGCAATATTTATGAATGACAATTCCCTCCGCTACCAGCGGCTCGGTCAACGTGTACGGCTTAAATACCATATAGCTGTCGCCGATGAACGTACCAATCAGCGTTTTTTCTTTTCCGTTTACCGCATAGATCTGAGCCGGAGCCGATTCAAACGTGCCTTCAAAATCATACAGATCCAGTTTGGTCAGCAAACTTTTCTTACTGAACTTAATCGTTACATCAGTCCATTGAAAATTGGCGGGCTCCCAATACGAAGGGACGAGATTGGCTATGTTATCGTTCAGATAGGCCGAGTAATCCTCGCCCGTTACCGGGTTGTCTTTTGCCGAAGCAAGGGTTAATAAATCGAGCGGACGCGGTATAGCCGTTGAGCTTGTAATGGGCTGGCCAAAGGCCTGAATCTTTTGGGGTATATTATTACCATACTTATAAATCATGATGGCATCGGCAACGAGCGGCTGGAAGGGCGTAAGCTTCACCCAAGTCTTATAGGTAGACCCGTCAAACGACCCAATCAGAACCCGTTGGTTTCCGTTCAGGGCATAGAGCAAAGCGGGTTTATCGCTAAATGTCCCTTCTGCGTCATACAGGGATAGAGTCGATAGCAGGCTTTTTTTCTCCAGCTTGAGTGTTACCTGTACCCACTTATCATTCCCCGTCCAGATACTCTGTACCTGTTTAGTAAGATCATCGCTTAACCAGGGCGAATAATCCTGTCCCGTATTTTCGCTGGCTGCGATGGACACGACCGTAAGTCGGACAGGCGTCGATCCACTTTGCCCCTTACCCAAAAGAGCAACTAATACAAATAAACAAGTGAATAGAACTTTTACCATATAAGTTATTTTTATGCGTAATATATATATAAAATGTTTACATTAAATGAATAAGATTAATATTTCACAATTAATTAAATGATCTGATAATCTGAAGGTTAAAAACTTAATACCAACGGCCGGGCTAAAAATTATCGTCCTACTTACTATATATACATAAAGACATTGAAAACCTGTCTTAGCTACTTGCATTCTTCCAGAAATGGTACGAAATTTGTCATCCGCTAAGGAAATATATGAAGCAACCCCGTGTCATACAACGCCTTTCCAGTCTCGTGCTGGCGACCTTGCTGCTGTTTACGGCGGTATGGGGACATGGTAATTTAACCCAGGCTAAGGTAGCGCACAAAGCGGTTGCTGGGCAGGCAAAGTCGGGTAAGGCAACCGATGCGCCTGCATCAGCCAAATTAAGCACAGCTCAATATGAAGCCGTTGTTACACCGGCCATTCAACTGGGCGAGTCGGGGCAGAGCGCCTTTCTGCTGCCAGCGCCAACGTTGCTGATTTTATTACTGCTAAGCGTTCCCTTATTGCGCTTCTTCACTCTACCGCATTTCTATTTTTCTTACTTCAGGCACGTATTTGGGCATCATATTGCTACCAATGCGCCCTAGTATACGCGTACAGGCCAAATTAATTTAGCGTTCTACACTGGCCGCATTCTTTTCTTTCCTTGAGTCACTGCCCACCAAAAGCGGACTTCATACGTAATCACCTTAGTATTTAATAGCCAACTCACGGGCAGTTGCCTGTGTATCCCAATGCAAAACAGAACCGGAATTCTCATTCTGACAGGCGTTATTGCAGCTATCTGCATTTATTTTCTGTCGTTTACATTTGTCTCGCGGGGCATCAAATCCGACGCGGAGGCTTATGCCACCAACAAACAGGGCGTCGTCGATCGCGCTAAAAAACAGCATTACCTTGATTCGCTCTGGAAAGAGCCTGTTTATCTGGGTAGTACGCTTCAGGAAGTTACTGAGCGCGAACTCGGCCTTGGCCTTGACCTACAGGGCGGTATGCACGTTGTGCTCGAAATCTCCCCTGCTGATATTTTGCGCAGCCTGTCGGGCAACAACCGCGACCCAAAATTCAATCAGGCCCTCAAGCAGGCCCTTGAAGACCAGAAGTCAAGCACGACCAGCTTTGTCGATCTGTTCGCCAGCGCATTCAGCAAAATTTCGCCAGACACCAAGCTGGCAACCGTATTTGCAACCAGCGCCAACCGGAGCAAAATCAACTACCAGTCGACCGACACGGAAGTACGCAAGTTGCTGAACGACGAAGTGAACGGCGCAACGACGCGGGCGTTTCAGATCATTCAGGCGCGGGTCGATAAATTTGGCGTTGCCAACCCAAACATCCAACGGTTACCCGGTTCAGGCCGTATTCAAATCGAATTACCGGGTGTTGATAACCCAGAACGTATTCGTCGTCTGTTGACCGGTGCCGCTAAACTCGAATTCACGGAAGTATACCGCTTAAGCGAACTGGCTCCAGCCCTTGAAGGTATGGGAGCTTACCTGCTCAGCCAGGAAGCCGCCCGGAAGGCTGCGCTGAAAACAGCCGCGCCGACAGCCGGAACAGCCGCAAAAGGCACATCGAGCCTGGAGTCACAATTGGCCCAGGGCAGCAAGAAAGATTCAACAGCTAAAAATGACACGAGTGCAGCAGCCGCACAGGGCACAGCCCTCACGCAACTATTCCTGCCCGTTGGTCAGGATCAATTGGGGGTTTATCTGAAAGATACCGCCCGAGCAAACGCCGTTCTGAACGCGCCGGAAGTGAAAAGCCTGTTTCCTGCCGATGCTTTTTTTGCCTGGGATCGTAAAACATTTAAAGCAACCGATGGCAAAGAAATCCTGTCGATCTATTTCCTGAAGAAACCTGGTGGCCGCGCTCCCCTCGAAGGTGATGTAATTACGGAAGCCTCTAATGATTATGACGACCGGGGCCGTCCTGAAGTGACCATGAACATGAACCCTGAAGGGGCTCGTAAGTGGAAGAACCTGACGGCAGCCAACGTGGGTCGGCCAGTAGCAATTTTGCTGGATAACCTGGTTTATACAGCGCCAAACGTACAGAACGAGATTCCTAACGGTCGGTCGAGCATTTCGGGTAACTTCACGGTAGAAGAAACCAAAGACATGGCCAACGTGCTGAAAGCCGGTAAACTGCCCGCCCCAACAAACATCGTTGAAGAAAACGTGGTGGGAGCTACCTTAGGTTCGGAAGCGGTTAGCGCTGGTGTTCTGTCGTCGATCATTGGTATTTTGCTGGTACTGGCCTTTGTGGTCTTCTACTACAACCGGGCGGGATTTATTGCCGACATTGCTCTGATTGTCAACCTGTTCTTTCTGTTGGGCGTTATGGCCTCGCTGGGTGCAGTACTCACCATGCCGGGTATTGCCGGTATCGTGTTGTCAATCGGTATGGCTGTAGATGCGAACGTGCTTATTTTCGAGCGGATCAAAGAAGAGATGGCCTTGGGTAAGACGTTCAAGCAATCCGTTACCGATGGCTTCCAGAATGCGCTTTCCTCGATTATCGACTCAAACGTAACGACGTTCCTGACGGGTATCGTCTTGTTTATCTTCGGAACGGGTCTGATCCTGGGCTTTGCCACTACCCTGATCATTGGTATCCTGACATCTTTGTTTGCGGCTATCTTCATTACCCGCCTGATGCTGGAGTACTACATCCGGAATGGCAAAACACTGTCGTTTACGTCCTCCTGGGCTAAGAACCTCTTCAAAGACTCTGACTTCGATTTCGTATCGCGCCGGAAACTGTACTATACCGTATCGTCGGTAATTATTGGTCTGGGTATTATCTCCGCTATCTTCAGAGGCTTTGGCCTGGGGGTCGACTTCAAAGGAGGCCGTTCGTATGTTGTTCGGTTTGAAAAGGCCGTCAGTACAGATGACGTTCGTGATGCCCTGGAGCCCGTATTGGGCGGATCACCGGAAGTAAAAACCTATGGAGGTACCGGTATCGGTTCAAACCAGGTGAAAGTAACGACGCCTTATCTGGTTGATGACAATTCACAGGGAGCCGATAAAAAAGCAGAAGCAACGGTTTATCAGGGGCTAAGCAGCATCAAAGGAAACCCAGCTAAAATTGAAAGCTCTCAGAAGGTTGGCCCAACGATTGCCAACGACCTGCTGACATCGGCGCTGTGGTCTATTTTACTGGCCGTAGCGGTTGTGTTCGTCTATATCCTGATCCGCTTCAAAAAGCTGGCATTTGGTTATGGTGCTGTTGTGGCGATGTTCCACGATGTCTTGATCATCTTGGCTATCTTCTCCATATTCAACGGCATTCTGCCTTTCTCACTGGACGTAGACCAGGCGTTTGTAGGGGCTCTGCTAACAATCATGGGTTACTCGATGAACGATACCGTGGTTGTGTTCGACCGGGTACGGGAGTACCTGGCCGAAAATAAAGGCAAGAAAGAGTCGATTGCGACAATCATTAATAACGCGCTGAACAGTACGCTAAGCCGTACGGCCGTAACGGGTTTTTCAACGATTCTGGTACTGCTGGTTCTGTTCATTTTTGGTGGTGAAACAATTCGTGGTTTCTCGTTCGCCATGTTGATCGGGGTTATCGTAGGTACGTATTCGTCCCTGTTCGTGGCTACGCCAATTGTGGTTGATGCCCTAACCAGTGCTCAGGGGAAGGAAACGATCTCACCAACTGTCATCGCTGCCGAAAAGAAAACGGGCTTCGATGCTGTTCCGGCCGACTTCACCAGCGCAGCACCCGCTACGCCTGAAGAGTTTACGGCAAAGAAGGAAAAGAAAGACAAAAAACCGTTGATTCGGCCTTCGCAATCATAATGTAAATGAGCGAAAGAGCGAAGGAGTGAAAGAGCGAAAGATTCTCAACCGTTTTCTGCGCTCTTTCACTCCTTCGCTCTTTCGCTCATTTAATTTCGTATATTTCGCCTAATTCCTCAAGAATCTTTTCCTGATCGGCACTTTCACCAAACTCTAATTCTTCCTACATGGAGACCAAACTAAAACCTGTTGATACAAGTGTCTGGCGTAAGAAGCCCCTGGCGGCTTATGAAGCCGACATGAAAAAAAGTGAACTTAAACGGGTACTGACCCGCTGGGGGTTAACATCCCTGGGCATTGGCGCCGTCATTGGTGGCGGTATTTTTGTATTGACAGGTATTGCTGCTCACGACTGGGCTGGCCCGGCGCTGGCTTTATCCTTCGTGCTGGCCGGGGTTGCCTGTACGTTTGCGGCACTCTGCTACGCTGAGTTTGCCTCCATTCTGCCCGTTGAAGGCTCAGCCTATGCCTACTCATACGGAACCGTTGGCGAAATTTTTGCCTGGCTCATTGGCTGGAACCTGATTCTCGAATACATGATGGGCGCCACAACGGTGGCCGTGAGCTGGTCAGGTTACTTTGAAAAACTGCTTCACCTGTTTCATATCGAACCACCGATCTGGTTAATGAACGACCCGGTTACAGCACAGGAAAAAGCAGCCGCCCTGCGGGCTACAGGTGTGGCCGTTCCAGACTTTTCATTTGCCTTCAACCTGCCCGCGTTCCTGATTGTCCTTGTCGTAACCTACATTCTGGTCCGCGGTATCAAAGAGGCTGCCAGCACCAACAACATTATCGTAATCGTTAAGGTAGCCGTGGTTATTTTCGTGATTATCGCCGGTGCGTTTTATGTGGATACGACCAACTGGCATCCGTTCCTGCCTGAACCCGTTATTGATAAAACAGGCCAGCAGCATTATGGCTTCAATGGTATTGTCACAGCCGCCAGCATAGTCTTCTTTGCGTACATTGGCTTTGATGCGGTTTCGACCCAGGCGGGTGAAGCCATCAACCCCAAGAAAGACGTACCCTTCGCCATTATTGCCTCGCTTATCATTTGTACCGTACTCTACATTCTGGTTTCGCTGGTTCTGACGGGCATGGTGCCGTTTAAAGACCTCGACCTGAAAGCCCCCGTTGCGCAGGCATTCGCCGATAAGGGCCTAACATGGGCTGTTTACATCATCACCATTGCTGCTTTGGGTGGATTAACATCCGTTATGCTCGTGATGATGCTTGGCCAGACACGGGTCTTCCTGGGTATGGCGAAAGATGGCCTGATTCCACCGGGCTTGTTTGCGTCCATTCACCCCAAGTTTAAAACACCCTGGAAGAGCACAATTTTAGTTGGTATTATCGTATCGATTGTCGCTGCTTTAACGCCCATCGACAAAGTATCCGAATTGACCAGTTCCGGAACGTTGCTGGCCTTTGCCATGATCTGCGGTGCTGTTTGGTTGTTACGGGTCCGTGAACCCAATCTGGAGCGCCCCTATCGAACCCCCTTGCTACCCGTTATTGCCACGCTTGGTATTCTGGCCAATCTGTACTTAATGTACAACCTACGGACCGATACCAAGATTTCGTTCGTGATCTGGTGCGTAATTGGACTTATCGTCTATTTTACCTATAGCCGCAAACATAGCCATTTGAATAAGCCTGTAGAAGAGTAAACTTCTTCCATTAGCTTTTCGTAAAGATGGCCCTCAGCAACTTGTTGGGGGCCATTTTCTGTTTATGGAGCATTTAACCCGTCTGCTGTTTCCCTGGCCATTCGGTCTGTGTTCATGATGCCCTAATTGGCTCATGCTCCTATATTTGCTGGCCGACAACGGCGCTCGCTGAATCGATCAAAGCAGCAACCTCCTTTGGCGGAACGATTGCCCAGCAAAAGAGTTACGTTACAACATGACATCAACCGAACTATTTGGATATGCATCATCGGTATTAGTGGGTTTAGTTATTGGACTGGCCGGGGGCGGGGGCTCCATTCTGACGGTGCCCATATTTGTTTACGTCTTTCATGTACCCGCCGTACTGTCGACAACATATTCGCTGTTTGTCGTGGGGGCCACCTCAATAGTTGGCTCCATAAACCATATATGGAACAAGCGGGTCGATCTACGGGTAACGACCGCTTTTGCCTTGCCATCGTTTATTTCCGTCTATCTGAGTCGCCGGTTTCTGGTTCCGGCATTGCCCGATCCGCTCTTTCAATTCGAGCACTTTATTTTGTCAAAGAGTCAGGCAATTCTTTACTTTTTTGCGATTGTTATGATCATTGCGGCCCGAGCTATGATTCGCAATGACCGGCCCGAGCAGGGTGAAGCGGCCGATGGGCGTCCACGATATAGCAGCCTGGGGCTCGATGGTCTGGCAGTTGGCTTGCTCACGGGTACCATTGGCGCAGGTGGTGGTTTTTTAATCGTTCCTATGCTGGTCCTCTTGGCGGGCTTACCCGTTCAGCGGGCCGTGGCAACATCAGTGCTCATTATTGCCGTCAATTCAATCGTTGGCTTTTTGGGTGATATTCACCACACTGATCTGAACTGGAATTTTCTGTTGCCTTTTACGGGTTTATCCATCGTTGGTATATTCATCGGAATGTACCTGGCTCAATTCGTTGCGCCCGACAAACTCAAGAAAGGGTTTGGTTGGTTTGTGCTGGTGGTAGCCGTTTATATGATTAGCCGGGAATTGCTGTAGGGTGGACATCTGGTCCACACCAATACGACCCAAAAACGTGGGCAAGATGTCCGCATGACGTATGATTATCGAACAACTCTACACGGGCTGTCTGGCTCATGGAGCCTATTACATCGAAAGCAACGGCGAAGCCGCCATTATTGATCCGCTTCGCGAAACCTCGCCCTACATTCGGAAAGCCGAGAAGGCAGGGGCAACAGTTAAGTATGTTTTCGAGACACATTTTCACGCCGATTTTGTCTCAGGCCATCTCGACCTGGCTAAAAAGACGGGCGCAACCATCGTCTACGGCCCCACTGCCAGAACCAGGTACGAAGCCTACCACGCAACCGATGGCGAAATGTTTGCGCTGGGCGATGTAACCATAAAAGTGTTACACACTCCCGGCCATACACCCGAATCAACGACGTACCTGCTCATCGACGAAACAGGAAAAGAGTGGGCAATTTTCACCGGTGATACACTCTTCATTGGTGATGTTGGTCGGCCGGATCTGGCCATTAAAGGTGATTTGACCGAACGAGATCTGGCTGGTATGCTCTATGACAGCCTTCAGACCAAAATTATGCCCCTTGCCGATGATGTGATTGTGTACCCGGCCCACGGAGCCGGTTCGGCCTGTGGGAAAAACATGAGCAAGGAAACGACGGATACGCTTGGCAACCAGAAACGGTTCAATTACGCACTCCGAGCTACATCAAAGGCTGAGTTTATTGAGAAAGTACTTGACGGCCTAACGGCGGCTCCAGCTTATTTTGCCGAGAACGCCCGGCTTAACAAAGAAGGCTACGAACCCATCGACCGAGTCATGAAACGGGGTAGCCAGGCACTCTCGCCCGCTGCATTTGAAGCCGCCGTCAACGAAGTTAGTGCGTTGATTCTGGACGTGCGTGATGCGGCTGATTTCGCCAAAGGATTTATTCCTAACTCGATCAACATTGGCCTGAATGGACAGTTCGCGCCCTGGGTTGGTGCTTTGATTCCAGAACTGACCCAACCTATTGCGCTCGTGACCCCCAACGGTCAGGAGAGCGAAACGGTTTTACGGCTAGCCCGCGTTGGGTACGACCATTGCATTGGTTTTTTGGACGGCGGCTTTTCGGCCTGGAAGCAGGCGGGTAAAGAAATTGATACCATTGAGTCAATTTCAGCGGAGGAGTTTGGCAAACGCTGGCAGCAGAACCCGGCTATCCCAGTTGTGGATGTACGTAAGCCAACAGAATTTGCCATTGAACATGTTAAAGGAGCCGAAAACCTATCCCTCGACAACCTCAACGACCATATGACCGAAATCAGCCGCACCGAACCCGTTTATGTTCACTGCGCTGGTGGCTACCGCTCCATGGTGGCGAATTCTATTTTGAAGGCTCGGGGTTTCGATAATGTTGTGAATGTGGAAGGCGGTCTGGCCGCCATTCGCAAGGTCGATGTGCCGATCATTACTGAATTACCTACCAATCACTGACAAGGCTCAATTTCATCGCACAACGCTGGGGTGTAGCCGGGCCAACAGTAATTTTTACAACTAAGACTGGCACAAAAAAGCCTCAAATCAATGGTACTGCCCGAGGCCGGTTTTACGTGATGTTGGCGGCCTCATCAATAAAACAAATTGACCGTTACCCAAGCGTATAAACGTCCCGGATAAGGGTCAATTTATTATTACTGCTTCTTCTCCGGCATCAGCACTAACCGGATCAGGTTCGAACCAAAATACTGATTAGCTGCCGCTTTTGTGCTGTCAACCGTCACTTTATCCAGTTGTTCGTTTTCATGTAACACTTCGTCCGGCGCATCGCCATTGTAATACTGATTCTGAAGATAGCCCAGCCAGAACTGATTGTCTTTCAGTTGTACTTCGGTTTCACGACGGGTCTCAGCTTTAAACTTGGCAATGTCGGCGGGTAAGGCTCCTTTCTGTTTGAGATCGTTGATCAGTTCCTGGGTTTTGGCAATGAGTTTTTCAACGTTCTCCGGCGCACAGCCAAAGTTGATGCGGAACGTGTAGCGTGGTACCGGATACTTGGCATAAGCCGCTGCAGCCCCAACGCCATATACGCCACTCTCCTCTTCTCGAAGTTTTTCGATCAGCTTGATTTCCAACACTTCGGCCAGCGCATCCAGTTGGGTAGCCGTTTCCGGCGACCAGGTTATGTCACCCGTGTAAACCAGTTGCACAGCGGCTTTGGGATCAACACCCTTGTAAACCGTCTTGCTGATTTGCCCTTTGGGTGCGCGAATGCCGAGATCCGTAAACTTTTCGGTTTTACCCGTTGCAGGTAAGCCGCCAAGGTATTTCTCAACCAGCGGCTTTAGCTGGTCTTCTTTAAAATTACCGACGAAATAGAATGTAAAATCACCAGCGTTGGCGAATCGCTCCTGATAGATTTTCAACGCCCGGTCGAGGTCGATTTTATCCAGATCGTCGGGTTTCAGCGGTTGTCGCCGGGGATTGTTGTTGCCCAGCGTAACGGTCACTGTATCCTGAAATACGCCTTGTGGCGTTGGCGTATTTATCCGGTTTTGCAGCGCACTCCGCTGATTTGATAAGAAGCCTTTCACCACATCAGGGTCTTTGCGCGGTTGCGTAAAGTAGCTGTAGAGCAGTTGCAGAGCCGTTTCCAGGTCTTTTGGCGCTGCGCTGCCGTTGATGCCTTCGCTCAGTTCACCCACATAAGGAAACACGCTCACCTGCTTTCCCGACAGGAATTTGCCCAATTGAATCTGGTTGTACTCACCCGTTCCGCCCATAGCCGCCAGCGTAGACGAAAACCGCGCCGACTGAAAATCGTTCATGTCATACAACGAAGTGCCACCAAAGCTACTTGCCGAAAACAAAATCTGGTCGTTCTTGAAAGTGGTTGGCTTCAATACCACCCGAACACCATTTTTCAACGTCCACTCGGTTACGCCAATGTCCTTGATCTGCTTTTCGTTCACCACGGGCGAAGCAGTTGGCTGAGTGGCCAACAGTGGGCTATCCAGCGTTTTATCTTCATAGGCCGTCAGCCCTTTACCCGCGTCATCCACATAGCGGATGATCTGTTCAACCGTTGGGAGCTTGGCTTTATCTTTCTCGGGAGCCATGACAATAACCGCCCGGTTATCGTTGTGGATAAACTGATCGACGAGTGCGTTGACCTCGGCGAGTTTAATGCCGTCCTGCTCTTTTTTCAGAAAGTTGTAGTAAAATTGAATGCTCGTGTACGGGGCCTTATCCGTAAAGTTTTGCACGTATTCATTCACATAATTGACCGAACGGGTTTTATCCCGTTCGCTGTAAGCCTGTTCTACATTGGTCAGAAACTCCTGCTTGGCGCGAGCCAGCTCCGTTGGCGTAAAGCCAAACTGTTTTACACGGGCATTCTCATCGAGCACAGCCCGGATGGCTCGCTCAACATTTCCTTCCTTGGCCACGGCAATGGACGTAAACGCATCGAGGTTGCCCAAAAAATCGCTGTAATTGCTGTAACCCCCTAAAAACGGCGGATCGGCACGCTGAGTCAACTCCTGAATCCGGTTGCCAAGCATGGTGTTAAACAGTCCTCGTTTGATGCTCTCCCGTAAGTCATTTAGCGTTTTTTCCTTGATCTCAGGTCGCTTATAAATAACCTGCACAACCGTATTGGGCTGTTCAGGGTCGGTTACGATAACCACTTTTGTGTCTTTGTGGGCCGGAATGTCGTACTCCGTGCGTGGTTTCGGCGCTTTGACGGCGGGGATTCGGCCGAATTTTTCGCGGATGATCCCTTCTACCTGCTTCATATCGAAATCGCCAACGGCAATAACGGCCATCAGATCGGGTCGATACCAATCTTTGTAAAACTGCCGCAGAACCTCAGGTTTGAACGTGGTCAATACCTGCTCGGTACCGATGGGAAGGCGCTTGGCATACTGCGAGTTATTTAAGAGAATCGGAAAATATTTATCCCGCATCCGCTGACCAGCCCCACGCCCCAGCCGTCGTTCTTCCAGAATAACACCCCGCTCTTTATCAACTTCGGTTGGGTCAATGGTGGCGTTATGCGCCCAGTCTTCCAGAATCTGGAAAGCCTGGTTGAAGACATGGGCAGAATCCGTTGGAACGGGCAGTTGATAGACCGTTTCATCGAAGCCCGTGTAGGCATTCAAATCGGCACCAAATCGAACGCCCGCCGATTGCAGAAAATTGACCAGTTCATTTTTGGGAAAATTCTTGGTACCGTTGAACTCCATGTGCTCCATGAAGTGGGCCAGTCCCTGCTGGTTATCATTTTCCAGTACTGAGCCCGCCCGAATAACCAGCCGCAATTCGGCCCGATTTTTTGGCTCCGCATTTTTGCGGATGTAATAGGTCAATCCGTTGGGTAATTTCCCGACTTTAACGTCGGGGTCGAGTGGGATTGGGCTATTGAGGCTGGGTATCGCGGCTTGCGAAGCCCCAGGTTTTTTCGCGGCTGACGTCGCTTTGGGTGTAGATTGCGCCAGCACCAGAGTTGCGCTGAGCAACAGGCTCAGGCATAAAGAAAAACGTACCATTCGGTCGCTTGAATTGGGTTGTGGTTGTTGACTAGGAACTATGGAACAATAACGCGGTGATAAGGGGAATCGTTTAGTGTTTCCAAACCAGAAGTATCGCGACCAGAACGGATACAACCAACGATAGCCAGCAAAGCAAAATGACCCATTTGATAGGAATTTCCCACATCGGCGCATGAAGCGCCACTGCCTCATCGCCGAGATCGACTTCACCATAAAAATTTCGGATACAGAATTCGTTCCAATCCGCGTAATCGGCATAGCGGGCAAGGGTATCCAGAAACGATTGCGAGGGAACGGCCGAGGATGTCCAGAACGCCTGCAACTCGCGGGCATCCAGCTGCCGGTTCGTATGAAGGAAAACTAAATGACTCAACGACTCAAAATCGCGCAGGCGCCAATGGGACGACTGCTCCCAATGCAGAATGTGTTCGATTTGCTGTTTGAGGTCGTTGGTATGCGAAGTCATACCCTAATAATACTGATTTTTTTGGAAAAACTGCCTGTGTTCGGTGCTGTCAATTTTGAAAAATTGACGCCTTTTCCGTGGGCCGTGTTCTCACAGCCCACTCATCCAGATGGCCGCGCTGATGCTGATGCTCATGGAATGGCATTAGTCTAGGTGATGTCAGCCGGGTCGCTGATGCGATTCTTAAAACTGACATGAGGTTTTAAGAAACTTCGCTTGTCAGTTTTAAGAAACTGACACCACCAAAGGAAACTGATAGCCCCTCTACGGCATGCATGTCTGATTTGGGCGCGTCGCAGGTTGGGCAGGCATAATCCGGGGGCAGCTGGCTGAACGGCGTGCCAGCTGGAATGCTATGCCGGGAATCGCCATAGTGAGCGTCGTAAACTGTAAAACAGTGGCTACATTGGTGCACGCTGGTCGTTTCGGCGGGCTGGGCTAACTCTGTTCTTTCTTTCTCTACCCGAACCGTTTCCACCCGCTCCTGCGACCGGCGCGCGTTGAACTTGCGGCACAGCCGATTTAACTGATTGGGCACGTGCATCTTCAACAGCCCTTTTTCGGCCAGATGATAGATCCGGCTGTTGGGGTTAAAATTCTCTGTGTAGTACAAGTCATACACGCTGAACAAAGCCAATTGACCTAGCCGAACCAAGGGGCGTTTTCGAATTAAAACGGACCCAAACACTTCTGATTTAGCACGCGTCTGGACACCAAAACACAAGCCGAACGTGCGGGTGTCGTTCTTCTCGAAATACCGGATCACGTAATTTTTTAGCTCCGTTCCGGCATCGGTATGATCTTCGGTTTGCCAGGCTAACTCGTTGGCGGCATGGCGCACATTGATGTTGTGTTTACCCAGTACATACGACCAGGTGGCCCGGTCTTTCTCCTCAATTCCTTTGATAATAAGCGATTTCCAGGGCGTAACGCATAATTCTCCAATGCGGGTTTTCAGGCATAAGGCGCAGACATCCAGTAAAAACGCAACCGAGAACTGCTCATCCCGGCGGTATAGCCCTAACCAAGAACGCTCACCGTATCGATTAAACCCTTCGTAATACGGCAGCGAAAAATCAGGCAGTTCGACGTCCTCATTAGCGGGTTGAGTGATAAAATTCTGTCCGGTCGTAACGAGCTTATACAAGGCCTCTTCACCCGAATAATCCTGTTGCAGCAGAGCCTCTTCAACCGCTCTGGCCAGCCGCCCAATGTCGTTGGTGTACACGAGTTCCGGCCATCGGAACAGGCTATTATGCTGTTTCGGACGTACGTACAGGTACCAGAAATGGGGTTCGGGCGAGGCAATAAAATTGAGATTTCCGGTAAAGAACGGTGTAAAGCTCTGGTTCGAGTCAGATAGGTTTACTTTAAGCTGGGGTTGATAATCAAACTGATCCAGCACCGTATGGTACTCACTTTCCCGCAGCCAGGCTCCGGTTCGGAAGACGTTTTCTCCGCAATAGGAGCTAATAATATTTGGATACTGCTCCGTATTTAACTCGTATGAGATCTGGTGCTGCTTCAGGTCTTTCTCCAGAAACCGCATGTCTTCATAATGCACCGTCATCAGCAGTTGCTGCCGGGCACCAAAACGCACCCGCCGAACCTTCGCTTCATAGGCCAGCGACAACACCGTTTGCAGCGTACCCGGCGAAACAATTCCGGCGGGCATATTGACTTTTAGGGTATAATAATCGCGCATGAGATTTAATGAGTGAAAGATTGACAGAGCGAAAGAGCAAATAACCCAAGGGGAGCTAATCCAGTAATAGCACTCTGTCGCCCTTTCAGTCTTTCACTCATTGTTTCCAAAATACTCCGCACTTCTGGTCGGCAGGAGCCGCAGCCGGTGCCGGCACCGGTCTTCTGGCACAACTGCTGAAAATCCGTGCAACCCGCCTGAATGGCCCGTTCCAGGTTACCCTGACCAACGGTGTTGCAGGAACAAACCAGCTTACCTTCCAGCGGATCGACTTTTTTGCTGGCGCGCAGGAGTTGAAGGCGCTTTTCGGATAATTCGGTGCTATTGGCGATCAATTCCCGAAACTCAGCAAACTCGTTTTTGTCGCCAACCAGAATGGCACCAACCAGTTTATCGCCCTGAACGATGCATTTTTTGTAGTACCGCTTCGATTTGTCGATAAAGATGATCTCTTCATAATCGCGGCCAGCATTGGCGGGCACCTCGGTCAGGCCCATACTGCACAGGTGCAGGCCTTCCATTTTCAGAATGCTGATGGCAAGGCTTCCCTTGTACGGTTGCGAAATATCACCGGCGATGAAGCGGGCGGCCGTTTCGGCCTGCTGTTCAGCGGCTAGCGTGATGCCCCACATCTCGCCATTCCACTGCGCCACTTCGCCAGCGGCAAAAATGTCGGGGTCGGAGGTTTGCAGATAATCGTTTACCACCACGCCCCGGTTGCAGGTAAGACCCGCCTGGCGGGCGAGCTCGATGTTGGGCACTGTGCCAATGGCCATCACTACCACCTGGCAGTTTAGTTTTTTGCCCGACTTTAATTGAATGCCTTCAACGGTATCGGTACCCATGAAGGTCTGTACTTCTTCATTAAAGTAGACCTCGATACCCCGATCGAGGAGTTCCAGGTATAGCAGTTCACTGGCTAATGAGTCGAGCTGGCGTTCCATAAATCGGCCTGCCCGCTGAATAACCGTTACCCGTACATCTATTTGCCGCAACGAAGCCGCCAGTTCAAGCCCCAGTAAACCACCACCTACAATGACGGCATGAGGATCACGCTGATTCAAGAATGGCAGGAGCGAATCGGCATCGAGCCGCGAACGCATGTTGAAGATTCCCGGCAAACGAGGAATACCTTTGGGCATAAACGCCCGGCTACCCGTGCCCAGAATAATCTTGTCGTAGGTATGCTCTATGCCGTCGGTATCGACCACGACCTTCGCGTCCCGGTCGATATGCGCAATGCCAACGCCCTTATGAACAATGATACGGGCTTCAGCAAACTGGTCTTCCCGTAGTTTAACGAGTTGGTCCCACGATTGCGCCCCACTGATGTAATCGGGTAGTAAGACACGGTTGTAGAAGGGGTAAATTTCCTTCGAGAAAACGTGAAGTTCGTCATCAACCGGGTTCTCAACGCGACCTGATTTCAAGGCTCGATACGCGTTGATAAAGCCCAATCCGGCTGAACCAGCGCCAATAATGATAATTTTTTCGACGGGTTTACTGTAAGGTGTAACCTCCACCGCCGAGAACTTAAAATCGGGTTCTTTGGAGCGCGGGTCCACCAGCGCATTCGTCAGGTTATTAGCCCGATTCAGGTTGCTGCCCCCCGACGATCCGGCCATTACCTTTCCCCAGTGCATGGGCAGAAAACACAAACCGGGACGAACGTCCTCCGTTAGTTGCGCTTTCACCCGCACCTCTCCCCTGCGGCCCCGAACCTCAACCAATTGACCTTCTTCGATGCCGCGTACTTTTGCATCGGCCGGGTGGATTTGCAGGAAGGGCTGCGGACTGTGCTGGTTCAATTTAGCGACGCGCCCGGTCTTGGTCATGGTGTGCCACTGATCGCGAATACGACCAGTGGTTAAGACGAGCGGAAAGTCATCATCCGTTGGTTCAGATGTATTTTCGTCGGGTATCGCATGGATTTGCGCCCGACCATTTGGTGTGTAAAATTTGTGATCGGTGAAAAGCCGCTTCGTACCGATTTGGCTTTCACGGTTCCCCGCCGGGATTTTTGGTATACGGTTTTCCTCTCCTTTTACACCTTTCGGGTAAGGCCATTGGATAGTGCGTTTCTGCTTGAGCAAAGCATAATTCATGCCCGTAATATCGACGTTCGTGCCTTTGGTAAGTTGGGCATATTCGTCGTAAACAGCCGAGGTATCCGAGTAGGAAAAAGCGTCACTATAGCCCATTTTTTGGGCAAATCGCCAGATAATTTCCGAGTCGGGCAAGGCTTCGCCAGGGGCGTCGAGCACTTTAGGCAAGTACGCAATCCGGCGTTCGGCATTGGTCATCGTCCCTTCTTTTTCGAGCCAGGCCGCTGCGGGTAGTACGACATCAGCAAACTGCACCGTATCGGCCCGGTTCGATACGTCCTGAACCACCACAAACCGGGCGTTTTTTAGGGCGGTTTCAGCAGCATTGACATCCGGCATACTAACCAACGGATTGGTATTGATAATCCAGATGGCCTTTAATTTATCGTCAGCCAGCGCGTCAAACATTTCCGTAGCCGTCAGGCCGGGTTTTGCGGCAATGTTAACCGGGCTGTTCCAGAACGCTTCGACTTCAGCACGGTGCGTGGCATTCAGAACATCGCGATGAGCGGGCAGGCTATTGGCCAGACCGCCCGTTTCGCGCCCACCCATGGCATTGGGCTGTCCCGTCAGTGAGAAGGGGCCATTGCCGGGCTTACCAATACGACCCGTAATCAGGTGCAGGTTGATGAGCGACAGGTTTTTGTTCACTCCTACAGCCGACTGATTCAGCCCCATTGTCCAGAGTGACAGAAACCCTTTTGAGCGACCAATCCAGTCAGCCGCCTGCCGGATGGATTCGGGAGAGATACCGCAGATTTCAGCGGCTTCGTCAATACTGCGCTGCATCACCTGCTCGCTGTAGGTGGTAAACCCGTCAGCATGATTGGTTATAAACTCATTATCGATATCGCCATTCTCGATTAATAATCGACCGATGGCGTTGTTCAGTACAATGTCGGTTCCGGGACGAATGGGCAAGTGCAGATCCGACGAACGAGCGGTATCGGTTCGGCGCGGGTCGACACAAATGATTTTGACGTTCGGATTAGCCGCTTTGTGAGCCTCAATCCGACGCCATAGGATGGGATGGCACCAGGCGGGGTTGGCCCCCTGCACCAGAAAAACGTCGGCCTCTTCGATGTCGTCGTAACAAACCGGCACCGAATCTTCGCCCAATGACAGCTTATAGCCCACCACCGCCGAACTCATGCAGAGCCGGGAATTGGTATCGATGTTATTGGAGCCGATAAACCCTTTGATGAGTTTGTTGACCAGGTAATACTCTTCCGTGAGGCATTGCCCCGACACATAAAACGCAACCGAATCCGGACCGTGTTTCTGAATAAACGTTTTGAATACAGCAGCCGTCCGTTCCAGAGCCGCATCCCAGCTTACCCGTTGTATGGGCATGTTTCGGTTGAGACGCATCTGCGGATAGAGCAGCCGGTCTGACTGATCCATGACGGTATAATGCAGATTCATGCCTTTCGAGCACAGCATTCCCCGATTGGATGGGTGCTGCTTATCGCCCTCAACGGTCAATCGTCCGTTCGGTTCCTGTTTGACTACAATTCCACAGCCAACACCACAATAGCAACAGGTCGTTTGATGAGTCATAAGATTGGTAATGATGAATGCTAAATGATGAATTGTGGTCGATTTGAACTCATCATTTAGCATTCATCATTTTTTAAGCTGTCTGTAATTCGGCTTCGGCCGGTTCGACAACAACTGATTTACTGAAATTGACCAGGAACAAAAGGAGCCCCGCAGCCGCTACGGCGCAGCCAATATACAGGAAAGCCTGACCGTAACTGATTGATTGTGATTTAAATAGGAAGGCCATGAGCATACCACCCAGGTTGCCCCCGGCACCAACCACACCGGATATAACACCAACGGCTTTGGGGTTCACGAACGGGACAATGGCGTAGGTACTGCCATTCGACATTTTCAGGAACAGGGCGAAGGTGATCATGGACAGAATCGCCATTGGCAGGCTCCCCGCTTGCGCGAACAACATGATACCAACGCCTTCCAGCACCAGCATACCTGCCAGCAAAATACCCTTACCCCGCATACCGTATTTGTTACCAACTTTATCGGCTACAATACCGCCGAGCGCACGGGCAAAAATGTTCATGCCCCCAAAGAGCATAGCCCAGAAACCCGCCTGCGTTTCCTCCAGCTTGAAGTTGTCGAAGAAATAAAGGGCAGCCACACCATCAAATGTGATTTCCATTCCGAAGCAGCAGGCATAGGCCAACGCCAGCGCCCACACACGAATATCGGCGCAGGCCGCCCAGAAGCTCACCTTTTCGCCCGTTGCCACGGAACGCTCAATTTCATCAACATTACCAGCGGGCGTATCCTGAGTAAATCGGTAATAAACGAACGCCATAATGAGCATGAGAACACCCGGCACGATCATCGCCAGGCGCCATGCTTCGGGTTTGGTGTAGCCGAACCCAACAATGGCGGCCATAATGACGGGCATGGCCAGTTGGGTGATGCCACCGCCCAGATTGCCCCAGCCACCGGCCACAGCATTGGCCGTCCCTTTGATTTTGGGCGCAAACATCATCGACGTATGAAACTGCGTAATCACGAACGACGCGCCAATGACCCCAATGGCCAGGCGAAACAACAGGAACGTGGTGTAATCGTGCGCCAGTCCGACGAACATCACCGGCAAGGCACCCAACAGGAGCAATGCGGTGTAGGTTTTTCGCGGTCCCCAGGTATCGCACAGCCGACCGACGACCAGCCGGGCCAGGATCGTAGCCGACACAGCTGCAATGATCGTGTTGCCCACCTGTGGTTTCGTCAGGCCCAGATCGGCCCGGATGGCAGGCATCAGCGGAGCCAGGCCAAACCAGCCAAAGAAACAGACAAAGAAGGTAAGCCATGTGATGTGGAAGGTCCGCATCTGCACACCGCTAAAACGGAAGATGTTTAAAGACTCCAGTGGTTTATTGGTTGATGGATTCATGACAATACGGTTTATACGGTTAGAGATTGACAGGTTGGTTAGGTAGGACTACCGTTTGGTAGCCAGAAAATCTGGACGGATGTTGATCATCAGGTACGACCAGGTACCGAGTTTATTTTTCTCATCCATCGTGCCCTGCTTGGTGTATTCGAGGCTATTGGTGCCCTTCATGATCGAATAGCCGAATTCCAGGCTCGTAAATCGGCTGAGGGCATAATTGGCCACGAAGTCATATTCCATACCCAGTTTGTTCGGCAGAAGCGTGCCGATGGGTGCATCGGGCATTTTGTTGTATGTCGGTGCGGCCAGCGCGAAATAGTGCATATCGAAGGTGGTCGTCAGACGGATTCCAGTGTATTTGAACTTCAGAAAGGCATCCTGCAAACCACCCGCCGGCGACCCCGTTCCTACGTAGAAATAATCCATATAGCCCCAATGGCGGTGCGGAGTACCATATAGTGGGTCAAAGCGGCTGGTTTCGCCCGATTGGATCGTTGTGGCATTGTTTCCTGAAAGTACTTCGTAGCCAGGGCCAAAGCTTAACAACCCTTTCTGGAACATGACGTTACCGCCGTAGTGGTACGCCTTTTTAAGACTAAGGCCATCGCGGTCTTTGCCGTTCTGTCCGTAGGCAAACGCCTGCCACTGCACTTTGCCCAATTTAGAAGAGGCATCGCCCAGCTGGCCGATCAGCATGGCTCCATACGTTACTCGCGAATTCGTACCTGCCACATCGTAACGCCTGCCATATACGTAACCGGCTGCCGCACTCCCCAGCGAATCAGATCGGTATTTCTGAAAATCATCCTTAAAGAGTAAAGCTGAGAACTTCGTCTGGTTAAACTTGTGTGCCAGGTAAGCCATCTGAAACGACTTGAATTGCTGGTTCTGCCCGTTTGTGCTCAGTGGCGTCGCCAGCACCGGAGCACCGCCCTTTCCGGCCGTGGGAATGAAACCGGCCGGAATCGCCAGCGTCACATTTTTGGTCGACAGAGCCGATGCGGGGACGTTCCCCGGTGTGTAGTTGTCTCCTACCATACCAAACGCATCGGTGTTTTGATTAAAGCCAACTCCAAGGTCGAGAGCCCAGCCTCTATGCTGCGCTTTCAGCAAAGCGGCATCAAATCGACGCCCCTGCTGGAGCCAGTCAAGATTGCCTAACAGCCGAACATCATCGTACACAAGCTCCTGACGGCCAATTTTAAGCGAAAGGTTTTCGATAGGTCTGAATTTGATGGTCGTGTCAGCCCTGTTGATGAGTGTCACTTCGGCCCAGGCTTCGTGAACCATCAGGCGGTTACCATCGGCGTTATTGATCGTGGACGCATCCTGCCCCCATACCCGAACATCCTGAATGGAGGTCTGAAACTGGATACGATCCCATTTGTAGCCGAATGTGAGCCGTGTGCGCTGGGATGTAAAAAAAGCTGCGGGTGCATCTTTAGGCGCCAGATTACCAAGCCCGTTTCGGAGTTCGGTTCGTGTACGGAGTTGCCCAACAAGCGAAAACTGGGCGACCCCTGTTGACCGGGTCGCCAGTAGCAACACACAGGCAATGGTCAATCGGTTGATTGTATACTTCATGAGAATAGGCAATCAGATTAAGAAGAAAATGAATAGCAAAGACAACAGTGAGTGGACCTACCCAACTACTGGGTAAGGAGGTGTGTAACAGAACGGACGGATGGCTCTGAAGGCGATACAGAGAGGACTGACGGGCTGGTGCGCGGCCAGTGGCGGAAAGACGCCGATTTGCTTTACCTGGTTTTTTTCATTTTCTTTGAAGCGTTTGTGTTTTTCGCATAGACAACCCTGTTTTGGCCGATCCAAAGGTGCCCCCACACCGGATCGGCTTTTTTCGGTTTCTGTTTACGGTGGGCTCACGCATGAACTCTGACACGCCAGCCACCGAATACCTTAAAACCGTAAGCAGTCCCTCAGCAGGCCATGGAGAAATTTCGCATTGATTCCGCCAGATACGACGGATGCAACGAGACAACTTCACCAATGACCAGCACAGCGGGCGCCCCCACGCCTTGCTCTGCCGCTAACTGTGGTATATTCCAGACCTGACCAATCACGCACTGCTCATCGGCACGCGTCCCATTCTGCACAATGGCCATGGGCAAATGACCGCGTCCGGCCTCGCAGAAAATAGCGCATATCTCCTTTACTTTCCGCATGCCCATCAACACCACAACGGTTGCTTTCGATTGAGCCGCCAGATACAGATCTTCTGAAAGTTCGCCATTTCGGGTGGTGCCGGTAATGACCCAGAAACTCTCGCTTACGCCCCGGCTCGTCACAGGAATACCCTGCGAAGCGGGTACGGCTATACTACTCGATACGCCCGGCACCACCTCGCAGTCAATAGCATACCGCCGTACATACTCGAGTTCTTCAAAGCCACGCCCAAACACGTATGGATCGCCCCCTTTGAGTCGAACCACATGACTATGCTCCTGCGCACACCGAACGATCAGCTCGTTGATTTCTTCCTGCGTCAACGACGCCTGACCAGCCCGTTTACCTACGTAGATCTTCAGTGCCTGTTCGGGCGCAAACTCCAGTAATGTGTGGTTGGCCAGATCGTCATATAGAACAACATCTGCCTGCCGAAGCGCCCTGATCCCTTTTAAGGTGATCAATTCGCCGTCGCCGGGACCCGCCCCCACGAGTGTTAGCTTTGGCATCATTTGACTTTACCGTTTATACTGGAATAGTACTATTATACTATCAACAAGCGATTTTAACTATACGCTGTTTCTTGGTCAAAAGTAGAGATGAAATTCTTAAAAACAAGTCTTTTTCGAAAAAATATGTTTCATAATCAACCTATAACGGAATAATACGTTAGGATTTACAAAAAACACCTCTTACTTTTGACTAGCCTATTTTGGGAGGAAAAAGGCTATTTTATAAATAAAGTACAATAATAAAACGGGGTTTTCACAATGCTATAGTTACAATTAACTATGAACACAAACAAAAACAGGCGTGTCGTCGTCATTGGCAATGGCATGGTAGGCTACAAGTTCTGCGAGAAATTAGTAGCCAAAGAAAAAAATGGGTACCAATTTACGATAACGGTTTTTGGAGAAGAACCGCGCGTAGCCTACGACCGGGTTCATTTAAGTGCTTATTTCGATGGTAAAACAGCCGACGATCTGACACTTGCGCCCCAAAGCTGGTATGCCGAAAATGCTATTACGCTCTACCTCACCGATCCGGTCGTAGACATTGACCGGGAGCGAAAAGAGGTCCGTTCACACCACGGTGTCGTAGTACCTTATGACTATCTGGTGCTGGCCACGGGTTCGGGGGCGTTTGTGCCGCCCGTAGCCGGTGTGGAAAAAGACGGCGTGTTTGTGTATCGCACTATTGAAGACCTCGACCTTATTCAGTCCTACGCCCGCAAGGCACGGCGTGGGGCAGTTTTGGGTGGCGGTTTGTTAGGTCTCGAAGCCGCCAAAGCGCTGCTCGACCTGGGTCTGGATGAAGCTCACGTCGTTGAATTTGCACCCCGGCTGATGCCCCGTCAGATTGACGATGCCGGATCGGGTATTTTACAGCAGCAACTGGAATCCCTGGGGTTGACCATTCACCTGTCGAAGAGTACACAGGAAATTACCGGCGATGAGGCCATTACCGGGATGCAGTTTGCCGACGGGTCACGTATTGACGTCGATATGCTGGTTATATCTGCTGGCATTCGCCCCCGCGACGAGCTTGCCAAAGCGTCAGGGATTGAGACCCACCCGCGTGGGGGCATCCTGGTCGATAACTTCCTGCAAACATCTGACCCATCCATCTTTGCCATTGGCGAATGTGCCGTGGCACACCATATGATTTATGGTTTGGTGGCGCCCGGCTACGAAATGGCCGAGGTGGTAGCCGCTCGCCTGACGGGCACAGAAAAAGAGTTCAAGCCGTACGATATGTCAACCAAGCTGAAGCTGATTGGCACGGACGTGGGCTCTTTTGGTGATCCCTTTGCATCGGACTGTAAAACGATTGTCTACGAAAACAAGGCGAAAGGCGTTTATAAGCGCGTCAACATATCGACGGATGGAAAAGAATTGCTGGGCGGCATTCTGGTTGGCGATGCTGACCAGTACAACATGCTGCTGCAAACCTGCAAGAACAAAACCATTCTCCCACCTGATCCTGAAGATCTGATTTTGGGTTCACGTGGAGGTGAAGATGCCGGGTCTGCTGCCGGAGTCATGGGTTTACCCGACGACGCGCTGATCTGTTCCTGCGAAGCCGTGACTAAAGCCATGCTTTGCCATGAAATTGGCGAAAATGGTCATACAACCGTCGATGCGCTCAAGAAAGCGACCAAAGCCTGTACCGGTTGCGGAGGATGCACGCCCATGGTGAAAGATATCATTCAGGGTGTTCTGAAGGAGAAAGGCGTTTATGTTCGGAATATCCTTTGCGAACACTTCGATTACACGCGACAGGAGCTACTGGATCTGGTTAAAATCAATAGCCTTAAAACATTCGGTGCTGTGCTGGACCATATCGGGAAAGGCGATGGGTGCGAGGTGTGTAAACCCGCTGTGGCCTCCATTCTGGCAAGTCTCTGGAACGAGAACATTCTGGAGAAAGGACGGGCCACGATTCAGGATTCAAATGACCGATTTCTGGCTAATATCCAGAAAGGCGGCACCTATTCGGTTGTACCCCGCATTCCGGGTGGCGAAATCACCCCGGATAAGTTGATCGTGATTGGTCAGGTTGCCAAGAAATATGGCCTTTACACCAAGATTACCGGGGGACAGCGAATTGATCTCTTCGGTGCACACGTTGGCGATCTGCCCATCATTTGGGAAGAACTCATAGCCGCTGGTTTCGAAAGCGGTCACGCGTACGGCAAGTCCCTGCGCACCGTGAAAAGCTGCGTGGGCAGCACCTGGTGCCGGTATGGCGTCCAGGATTCGGTTTCGTTTGCTATTGAAGTGGAGGAACGGTATAAGGGCGTTCGATCTCCGCACAAAATCAAGTCGGGGGTTTCGGGCTGTATTCGGGAATGTGCTGAAGCGCAGAGCAAAGATTTTGGCATCATTGCGACCGAAAAAGGGTGGAATTTATACGTAGGTGGCAACGGCGGCTCCAAGCCCCAGCATGCTCAGTTGCTCGCTTCCGATGTCGACAAGGAAACCTGCATTCGCTACATCGACCGGTTTTTGATGTTCTACATCAAAACTGCCGATCCCCTCACCCGCACAGCGACCTGGCTGAACAAGCTGGAAGGCGGCATGACGTATCTGCGGGCTGTTGTTGTGGATGATGTGTTAGGTATTGCCGGTGAGCTGGAGCGCGAGATGCAGTTGCTGGTCGATACGTTTACGTGCGAATGGAAAGAAGCCGTCGAAAATCCGGCACTCCGTGCCCGGTTTGCGCACTTCGTTAATGCACCCGAGCAGAAAGACCCAACTATTCAATTTGAGTCGCTGCGCGATCAGAAGCGGGCCAAAGAGTGGGCTTAAGCGGCAAAAGCCACGTGTACGCATCGTTCAAACCGTTTTAAGAAACCATGCGGTGTCGGGTTTACTGATCTGATCCGGCACCCCTCAACCAACATCCTGTATAATCATGGAAACGCTCACCATAAATAACAATAAAATCACCTGGCATGCGGCCTGTGCAACCGATCACATTCCCGAAGATGGCGGTGCCTGTGTCCTGCTCAATGGCCGACAAATCGCCGTTTTCAACTTCACCCGTCGGGGCGAGTGGTATGCCACCGATAATCAATGTCCGCACCGCCAACAAATGGTTCTCTCTCGTGGCATGATCGGTAGTCAGGGCGAAGAACCCAAGGTAGCCTGCCCCTTCCATAAGAAGACATTCTCGCTTGAAACGGGCGCCTGCCTAAACGATGACGGGTACGAAATAAACACGTTTCCGGTTAAAGCAGTAAATGGGATTGTGTATATTGGGCTGTAAGCGTTATAGCGAGTTTGTCGTTTACAGTTTGTAGTTTATTAACCCAACGCTTAAGGGTACGTGTGAACGACAAACCGTAAACGACAAACTAAAACCCGTAAACCGACTTTCCATGACTCAACTCGATCAACAGGTAGCCAGTCGATTAACCCGGTTTTATATGATAGCCCTCGCTGTCATTGCCGTGCTTTCGCTGAGTGGCTTACTGTTTATCAAACGCACGATCAGCACGCATTACGACGACAGCCGAGTCGTGAACGTAGCCGGACGCCAACGGATGCTGAGCCAGCGGTTGACGAAACTGGCTATGCTCCGAATACAAGGGTTGTCTACCGCCGATACCGTTTCGGTCGACTCGCTGCTTCACTCCTGGAGCCAGAGTCATATTCAGCTACGAAATGGTATGCTGCCCATGGAAAAGCAGTATACGGTCCGGAAAAGCCGACAGCTCGATAGCATGTTTACGCACATCGAGCCGCTTTTCCAGTCGATCTACCAAAGTTTTACCCGCATTAACGCCCCCCAAACGACGCCCGACGAAAAAAAAGCTGCCCTTCAGATTATTCTGCAAAATGAGTTTCCCTTTTTGCAGCAGATGAACGATATTGTCTTTCAGTTTGATACAGAAAGCTTTGACCGGGTCAAACAACTCGAACGAATTGAGTGGCTGCTGACGGTTGCCACATTGCTGACCTTATTAATTGAAGGCTTGTTTATTTTCAGACCCGTGGTCAATCATACCAGGCATGTTATTCGTCGGCTGGCCCGGTCAGAAAAGGCTCTCCAGTTAGTGAACAATCATATGGAGGTTTCCAACCGCGAGCTGGAGGCAACCAATCAGAACCTGGCAGATTCAAATAAAAAGCTCCTGGATACACAGCAGGAATTAGTGCGCACGACGCAGGAGAAGTACCAGTTGCAATTGGCCGAAGATACGGTTCGGTCGGCGGCATTGCTCGAAGGCCAAGAAGAGGAACGCCGACGCTTTGCCCGCGAACTTCACGATGGCATAGGCCAGATGCTAACCGGCCTGAAGTTACATGCCGAGAAATTGAAGTCAACGTCGTTTACAGACGAAAAACAACGGCTTCGGTTCTCCGAATTATGCGACCTCATCGGCGACACGATTCAAACAACCCGGCAGATTTCCTATAATTTGATGCCCTCAACCTTAAGCGACTTTGGCCTGGGTTCGACTTTGCAACTATTAGCCGAGCAAACAAGCCGGTCTTCGGGCATCAACGTTGTCTTTAGTGGGCCAACAGATGCCCGGCGGCTGAATCCTGCCATGGAGATTGGTTTGTACCGTATTGCGCAGGAAGCCCTGCACAATGCCGTGAAATATGCTGATGCCCAGTTAATAAAGATTACCTTACAGCAGCAAACAAATAAGTTACTATTAACTGTTGACGACAACGGTAAGGGATTCGTTATGAAACCAGTACCAACCGACGAAAAACCCTTACCTGCCAGCAACGGCCTTGAGAACATGCGCACGCGAACCCGTTTGCTCAATGGAGTGCTGACCATTACGTCGAAACTAAAAAAGGGTACCAAAGTCCGGGTAAGCGTCGATTTATCCAATAACCTGAACTAGCCATGTCGATACGAATTCTGATTGCCGATGACCATTCTGTGGTACGAAAAGGGATTCGGATGCTTCTGGAAGATGAGACCGACGTACAAATAGTGGGCGAAGCATCGGATGGCGACGAAGCCATCGACCTGCTCGGCAGCATTGATACGGATGTTTTGTTGCTGGATATTACGATGCCCCGCATGTCGGGGCTCGATGCGCTGAAAGTAATTTCGCACCAATATCCTTCCGTTCGGACGTTGATGTTCAGCATGCATAGCAATCCAGATTATATTCTGAAAGCTGTTCAGCATGGCGCGGCAGGCTATTTGCTAAAAGATACCGGCCTCGAAGAGATACTCCGGGCCGTTCGGACGGTGGTTAAGGGTGATTTATATTATCCACCCAATGCTTCTTCGGTCATTATCCGAACGTTGATTTTACCAGGCACAAATCAGCAGAACGACCTGCCTAAATCCAACTCCAAAGCAACCTTATCGATTTGGAATCGGATCACCTCCCGGGAAGCCCAGATTTTAACGTGTTTGATCGATGGAATGAGCAGTCCAGCCATCGCCGAGCGATTTGGTATCAGTCCGAATACCGTTGCCAACCAGCGCGCCAGCATCATCCGGAAGGCTGGCGTTAAAAACACGGTCGATCTGATTCGGCTGGCGTTGGAGGAAAAGAACAGGAATTGAGTAAGCCAGTAATAATAGCTCAACAATTGTACTACACTTTAATAATTACATTTTTCCGGTACATCCACCACAAAATTCCGAACCAGATCAGTACAAACGTTAGCGCACCGGCCAGAGAGGCATCTTTCGGATCGGCGAAGGGCGGAGCAATGAACGTTCGATAGAGGTATTCTTTAGAGCCGATTTCGGTGCCGTCGGGCTGGGTGATGCGAATTAAATTCATGATTCGCGGAATCAGCCCCGACAGGAAAAATACGGTAATGGCATTTACGCCAAAAGCGACAAATGGCAATACGCCCCGCCGGTAACCCTGCACATCGATCAGCCAATAGCAAAGGGCCAGCCCGAGCATGGCCAGCCCACCCGCCAACAACACATAGGAGCTTGTCCAGAGGGCTTTGTTGATGGGGAAGAAGCCATCCCAGATCAACCCGCCCAGCGTCAGCAGGCAACCAGCCGCGAAAAGCCAGGCTATTTTTTCGGCTACCGGGCGGGTATTGCGCAGCCACATTCCGGTCTGGATACCAATCAGCCCGGTAACAATGGCGGGTAATGTACTGAGCAGGCCTTCGGGGTCCCAGACTTTAGCTGGTTTGTAGACGTGGGCCGGGGTGATGATCGTTTTATCGAACCAGGCTGCCAGGTTGGTAGCGGGTTCGAGGTTGGCAAAGCCTACACCCGGCACCGGAACCAGCGTCATCAGCAGCCAGTAGCCAACAAGCAGGCCGCAGCCAATGTACACTTGCTGGCGTGGAGTCGTCTTCAGAAAAATAAGCGAGCAAACCAGGTAAACCAGTGCAATCCGTTGTAAAACGCCAAAAATCCGCACCGTTGTGATGTCAAATTTCGGAAAGAAATTCAGAAAGAAACCCAACAGAAACAAGGTAGCACTCCGGCGCACAATTTTACCGATTACTCCCTTCCCATCTTTCTTTCTGCCATCGAGCGCAAACGTAATCGACACCCCGACAATGAACAGGAAGAACGGAAAAATCAGATCGGTAGGTGTCCAGCCATTCCAGGGCGCGTGTTCAAGGGGCGCATAGATATGGCCCCAATCGCCGGGGTTATTTACCAGCACCATAGCCGCCACCGTCAGCCCCCGAAAAAAATCGAGTGAGAGTAGGCGGCTGGTACTCGTCTTAGGCTGGCGTATAGACTGGGACTCAGAAAGAGAGGATTGCATACAAGTCAGGAAGGTTTCCCGAATATAGACAACTCATGCAACCCAGTCAACTAAATACCTTCGCTAGCTTCTTTTCCAAATCTTTTTCCAATGCCAGCAACCCCTCCGTGTTTGAGAGGTAGGTCAGGGCACGGTGGTGGCGTAGATCGAATGGAATATCGCCAACAGACTGCGTGATCGGAATCACAAGTTTGCCCAGCGTATGCGCAACGCCCGTTTCGTAAAACACATTCGGATTCCGGTCTGTGAAGTCGGTGATTACGGCTCTAGACGTAAAAATCAGGTCGAATACATCCTGAATCAGAATGCTGTTATCCCAAATATCATCAGCCCGTTTGCAGTCGATACCCAGCCGGGCGCATACATTGCGAATAGCGGTGTAGGTTCCCGAAAATTTACTCTCAAACGGCATCATAACCGATAAAACATTAGGCTCAACGGGCTTGGCCGGAATTCGGAATACATCGGGAGCGAAGGTGATTACCCGCTCGGGCGCAACGTTTTGAACGGTCGAGATAAAATCCGGCACCGCCCTATTCGGGCGGTTCATTGTTACTTTCTTGGCTTCAACGAAGTGCTCTATCTCGTATAAGTTACTGTTGCTTTCGCTTATCAGCTTCGACAGAACCTGCAGGCTATTCCCCTCATAATCATCATCTTTGAAATCCAGGCTACGGAGCAACCTGGGATGATCTTCAATTAACTCAAGGCTGTCGGTCAGATAGGCCACTTTGATCCAGTCCGACTTTGTAAAGTGGTCCTGAATAAATTCATGCAGCGCAAAAAGCCGGAGCGTTCTTTGTTTATTCTGTCTTATCATACCGTTGGCAATAGCTAATCATAATACAACTATTATACAATGATGCAATTATATCTAAAATCTATATTATAATAAACAAGTATTTAACATTTTACTGGTTGTGCTCTAATGACCGAACCAATGGATAATTATTAGAAAAGGAGTGAAGAATAAAATGGATAGATTTTGTCATTCTGACGAAGGAGAAATCTTCGGATCGCAATTAGAAACTAGCCTCATCCGAAGCATCTTTCTCCGTCGGAATGACAAAAAAAATCCCTGTATGGCACAGAAGTGCATACAGGGATTTTTATTAAATAACTAGAGTCTAGTCTAAAACCGCCAGCGCACAAACGCTTCCATGGCTTCATATTCGGCCAATCCGAGTTTGTTGTATAGACCGGCCGTAGCACGGTTGCGTTCTTCAGCCCGTTGCCAGAATTCGCGCGAATCGGTACCCTGGTACACGACACCATCTTTTTGAGACTGGTGTTTGAAAATGCCCAACCGCTTTTTCGTCACCTGATCGGGCGACATAGGAACGGCCATTTCAATTTCGTGAATATCCCACTCAGCCCAGGCACCGCGATAAAGCCATACCCAGCAGTCTTTCATGAAATTCTTGTGTTTCAACCGACGAACCGATTCCAAAATCGCATCCAGACACACTTTGTGCGTGCCATGTGGATCGGCCAGATCACCGGCTGCGTAGATTTGGTGAGGCTTAATCTCTTCGATCAGCGCCATCGTAATTTTAATATCCTCTTCGCTCAAGGGCTTTTTCGCTACGGTGCCGGTTTCATAGAACGGCATGTTTAAGAAGTGGGCATTTTCGACAGGAATACCCACAAACCGACAGGTCGATTTAGCTTCGCCCATCCGAATTAACCCCTTCACATAGCGCACCTCGGCGGTGTCCATTTCAGAGTCTTTTTTCTCGCGCAACGAGGCAGCCGCATCCTGAAATATTCGGGTTGCTTCCGGACTTTTAATACCGAACTTATTATTGAAATCGACAACGTAATCGGCGAAACGCAGGGCTTCATCATCGGCGACAGCAATATTGCCTGATGTCTGGTAACCAATATGCACCTCGTGGCCCTGATCCCGCAACCGCTGGAAGGTACCACCCATCGAGATGATATCATCGTCGGGGTGAGGGCTGAAAATCAGGCAGCGTTTGTGAGCAGGCAAAGCCCTCTCGGGACGATTGGTATCATCGGCATTGGGTTTGCCACCCGGCCAGCCCGTAATTGTATGTTGAAGTTGATTGAAAACGTCGATGTTGATATCATACGCCTGGCCGTATTGAGCTAGTAAATCGCTCATCCCGTTGTCGTTATAGTCACGGTCGGTCAGCTTTAGAATGGGCTTACCGAGCGTCAACGACAAATACGTGACGGCTTTTTTCTTCATCTTATTGTCCCATTCCACAGAGTCCACCAGCCAGGGTGTTTTCATGCGAGTCAGCTCCGATGCAGCCGCTTCGTCAATGACAAACAAGGCGTTGGGATGCGTTTGCAGGTACGAAGCTGGGTTCAGTTCGGTAACCAGTCCTTCAACCGCTCCCCGAATAACGGGTGCTTTCCGCTCGCCCCAGGCCAGCAGCACCACACGACGAGCACTCAAAATACTGGATACGCCCATCGTGATCGCTTTGCGGGGAGTTTTGGGTAGACCACCAAAATCGACGGATGCCGCAGCCCGTGTCGAGTTATCGAGCATCATCAGGCGTGTGTGCGAGTTGATCAGCGAACCCGGCTCGTTGAAGCCGATGTGTCCGTTACCACCGATACCCAGCAACTGAAAGTCCAGCCCACCAGCGGCTTCAATGGCGGCTTCGTACTGCTTGGCAAATTCGCCCACTTTGTCCGTCCGAAGAGTACCATCGGGCACGTGATAATTCCCTGCCGGAATATCGACATGATCGAATAGCTGCTCCCGCATGAAGCGCCAATAACTTTGCAGGGAGTCAGGCTCCATTGGGTAATACTCGTCCAGGTTGAACGAGACAACGTTGCGGAAGCTCAGACCTTCTTCGCGGTGCATCCGAATTAATTCGGCATAAACCGTTTTAGGCGACGAGCCAGTTGCCAGGCCCAATACACAGGGCTTGCCCTCGCTTTGTTTCTGACGAATCAGATCAGCGATTTCCTGTGCCACTGCCCGCGATGCATCCTTGGCATCAGCGTATATGTGGGTTGGAATTTTTTCATACGTGATGGCCGACTGAATAGGGCCACCTGTGAGTGCTGCACCCGGAATTTGGCCGTCCGGGTTATCGAGTAATGGAGACTCCGTAATCATGATGCGCTATGCGGAGAAAAGATGAGACGGCACAAAGGTCGAAAAATTTCAGGTAGTTTTCAGTTAATTTTCAGCGGGAAGCGAATATTACTAAATTTTTTTATTAACGTTCGTGTACTCATCTCTCGCCTTATTGTCGGGCCATCTTGTCGGCAATCATGGCCGTTTCCAACGAACTTAAGCCATTCTGCTCCGTAATGAGCCGGTGCGTCCCCGGATATTGAATACTGTTGATCTGATCTCGAAACATCAGGCGGAGTAGTTCACTATATAAATGCTGCTTTTCCTGGCCAAACCCAAAACGGAGTTCAATCTGCTGATAGGCGTCAAATTCTTTGTGCCGACCGCGCAGAGGTAAGTCTTTGCCACCAATATTGGCCGTTACGTTGAGTTGTGCTCCCGGAAACAGATCCATAAGCGCCCGGGTCGTTTCTTCGTCGGCCACGCAGCGTAGGATCATGCGGGTGGGCACCCACTCAAAGAGCGTAATGTCGCCCCGCTCAAACACCAGCCGCATTTCCTGCCGATCCATCCGCCCGGTTTGTGTAAATCCGTGGTAGAAGTTGACCAGTTTCCGACCCGTTACGTCGTCACCGTATTCGACGGTCGCCTGGACCTGGTCTTCGATGTCATTGCTATTGGGACGCTTGATCACCTGTGCCGCTTTCACCGTTCCCTCGCCCAGCCAGCCGGCAAACAGGTCGAAAAAGTGAACGCCGTGCTCGATGAAAATGCCGCCACTTTTGGTCCGGTCCCAGAACCAGTGCTCGGGCGACAGTCCTTCATCTCCGGCGTAATTCTCGAAATACCCGTGCAGGAAATCGCCAAGGAGATTCTTGTCGATCAGGTGTTTGATGCGGGCAAACATGGGGTTATAGCGCTGCATCAGGTTCGTTACCATCAACAGCCCTTTTTCTTCAGCCAACGCCAGCATTTCGCGGCCCTGTTCGGGGTTCATGGCCAGCGGCTTTTCGCAGATAACATGCTTGCCCGCGTTGAGCGCAAGCATGGCCTGCTCATAGTGCAGGAAGGGCGGGGTGGCAATGTAAACAACATCCACATCGGGATGATTGACCAGTTCTTCGAGGCTGTCCAACTGCTCGGCACCGAATCGTTTGGCGGTTCGAATTGCTTCTTCCCGTTTCGATCCGGCAATGGCCACAAGTTTGGCTTGTGGATGATTCGGCGATCCGACCTGTAAAAACTGCTGTACGGCGAACAGGCCAAAGCCACCCATACCGATAACTCCAATTCCGATTTCGCGTTCGGTTTTCGCGTTTGTCTCCATACCCTTACGTGTTGTATCCGCTAAAGACAACCGTATGAGCAAGCTTTATGTTGGGAAAGAGTCTTTCCTGAGTCGGGTCAGTTGAGCATTCGTGTCCAGTAAATCATTGGTTTAACCGTTTCGACCGGCTCGTTTCGATCGGGCCAGATAAACGAGCTTTGCAGCGTATTATCGCGCCGATAACCTCGTTTTGTCCAGAATTCATCCAGTGGTTTATACCCATCGGGCCGAAGCGGATGATCGACCGGGCGCTGAACGGCGCAGAAACAAGCTAGTTTGTATTGACCAAACCGGCGGGCGTGGGCTTCGCGCTCGTCAAAAAATCGGTTTCCCAATCCCAGACCACGGTAAGCGGGCAACAGGATACTTTCACCGAAATAGAAAATTGTATCTATGTCGTAGCCTGCCGCCAGGAAAGGAGCCTGTACCTCGGCCGTTTCGTCGCGTAGTGGCAGAGCAGTTGTTGCGCCCACCAGTTGTTCTCCATCGTATACGGCAAACAGTAACGAGCGCTCGGCGCGGGCATAGGTCTCCAGATAGCTTTTTTCGTAATCAACGGAGCCCTCGTAGAGATACGGATAATCATAGAAGACCGCGATGCGCAAAGCGGCCAGCTCGTCAAAAACCGTTCGAAACCCCGCTCCTGTGAGCCGAAGGAATATGAGAGATGAATTGTTTGCCAAGGTGCTATTAATTACCCAAAACCAGCGACTCCCAAAGCGGCAAATTATAATACGTGGTGACGCGGGTAATTAATCCATCGATAACTTCGAGAAACGAACCAGCGGGCAATACGTACGTTTGGCCCGTAGCGGCTGGTAGATCGCCATCCGTTTTTTTGTACACACCATTCACGACAAATTCGCAGGCTACCCGGCTGCCCGTTGGCTCCGTCATAATAACGATGTCGGTCAGGGTTTCGTCGTAGCAATCGTCCATATGCTGAAGAAACTGCCGAAATACCTCTTTGCCGGTGCGTGTAGATCCCTGATTGCTATCGTGGCGAACATCGGGATGGAGCAGACTGAGCATCGTCTCCCATTCTTTATTGTTAAAGGCGGTGTAATACGTTGAAACAGTATCGAGAGCAGTCATAAAGGGGCTTTTCTAACCAGAATTTGATGCCCAAAGATAGCCGATCAGCCAGAATTAGTAAGCGCAGAGATATAAAGACTTGCCCGTTGCGTACTTAGAAACTATTTGAATTGACTAATTTATAAGGCGTTATGGTGGCTCTGTGGGACCAGATTCTTAAACCTGCCTTCACCAATTCAAACAGTTTCTCAAGCTTAGACGAAAATCAGATTGCCATTAATGAGTGCTTTCTCGTAATTCACCCGGTCGAAATGGTACAGGTAAGGCGACTTATGAGCCCCACCCGTCCGTCGTTCATTCAGGCGGGTCAAAATGCTCAGGCCGGTTATTTTCTTATGGAAATTCCGGGCATCCAGGGGCCGCCCAAGCACGGTTTCGTATAAGCGTTGCAGTTCAGGAATCGTAAATTTTTCGGGCATCAGATTCAGGCCAATGGGTTGCCAGTTCAGTTGCAGCCGAAGGGTTTTCAGCGCGACATCAATGATCTGGCGGTGGTCATAGAGCATTGATGGTAAGTCCGATACATCGCACCAGACGCATTCGTCCGACAGAAAATCGGCCGTAGGCGTCACTTTCGTATAGTCGACCAGGGCATAATAGCCCATTGTAATCGTACGGTCAGGGCAAATTCCAAACAACAAGTCGGGCATTTTCTGCCGCCGTAAGGTGTCATTTTGGTCATAGCGAACAGCGTCGCCAAAAAGATGAAATTGTTGCAGAAACAACTGGTTTAAACCCGTTCGCTCGTGTAATACCCGCTCGGCGGCTGCATCCACCGACTCTGCTTTATAGATAAACCCGCCTGGTAAGCTCCATTCTTTTGTGTCTTTCCAGCGCAATAACAGTACTTTAAGTTTTGTATCATGAAACCCAAAAATAACACAGTCAAGTGATACCCCTGAGATACATTCACTCGCTACCTTTTTGTAATAAGCAATCAGATGTTCGGTATATGTCATGCCTGGCCTCAATTTTCTCTATGTAACTATAACATAATAAAGGAAATCGTGTATAATTACTGGTATTTTTTGGTTTTATCAACCATGGGCTATTCTGTTTCTTATCTTTTGTATTAGCTATCCTATGCCAGGCAGTTGCAAAAACCTGTAAGATGATTAGTAAGCTCGACAAACATGCTGTTTAGAACTAACTTTTTCAAGAAAGGATTTGCAAGGAAATTTTGAGTCAGTATTGGTTTTTGCACCAAACATCTGCTTACAGCCCATATTTAAAAGCACTCGTGCTATGGATGAATTATCCGCAACAGGCAATAGTGAAGTTAGTGCATTGTAACGCCAAAAGAGTAGTTAAAATCGGTCGATCCCAACCGACTGAGCATAATCAGGTCGTAGCCTAAGCCCACTCATCGAGTACATTGAGTGGGCTTACTATTTTTGATCCGTCAAGAATAGCTAAACGAAGTTTATGAAAACGGCCTTTTCCTTCACAGAATGGCTCGGTTGATTCGACTTTTGAGACCGACGACTTTCCTGATTATTTGGTGACTCGCTAACCAACTGACTTATGAGAACCATTGTTCTTGCTACCGATTTTTCCAACAACGCCAAACAAGCAGCCTATTTTGCGGCTCACCTGGCTAAAGAGCAGAAAGCACAACTCATTTTATTTCACGCCTTTCATCTTTGGCCTGATAATCCAGCCAAAACCGGCGATTTCCCACTTTCGGTCAAGGCCATGCAGGAGGACAGTGAAAAGGCGCTCAATCACCTGGCCAAAGAAATTCGAAACGATGTTCATCCTGATGCACCCATTCAATGCATCGTTCGGGAAGGCCATACAATGAACGCCATTCGTGAGGTAACAAAAGCGGTACAGGCTGATTTATTGGTCATGTCTACTGTAGGAACGGCCCCTGCCAGCGCACAATTGATGGGCAGCATTGCAACCGGTATGGTGGCCGAAACCGAAATTCCTCTTTTGCTGATTCCCCCCGGTGCAGGCTATGCAGGCATAAAAAACAGTGTCCTTTGCATCGATCTGTCCCAGCCCCCAAATGCGGTTGCCCTGGAAACCGCTCTGACCTTTACGCGAAAGGCTGGCTGCGTCATCAACGTACTATGTGTCAGCGAAAATGCGGATGATGCGGTTTTGACAGAGCGGGCGGAGCATATCCGGCGGCTACTGGTTCCGCAGCCTCATACATTGAGTATAATAGCGGGGGAGAGCGTACCCGATACGTTGCTGAACTTTGCCCATACCAACAAAGCTGACCTGATCATTATGCTGCCTCAAACCCGAAGCTGGCTGCAGAAGCTGCTGTCGGAGGGAGAAACGCAGCGCATGGCCCGCCTGACGGATATTCCATTGGTGGCTGTTGTTTAACCGTACCAAATCTGGAACTTTCCATTTTTAGTACGTATTCAGAAGTCTAATCCATTGCCCTGTTGGCATGTATTGTGAGAGGAGTTGCCATCAGCCCCCTGTGCGTTTTAATGAACCCGTTCGGCGCTCCTGGGCTGGTTATTGGTTTACGCTAAAACCCAAAAAAACTTGACTAGCGTCGATATGTTACCAACTGAAACTGCCCCCTTGTCAACATACTGGGCAATACCATCCGATACGTTACTGGCTCAATTAATAACAACCGAATGGGGACTACGGACGGATCGATCCGATTTGAAGAACAACGGGGTTGAATCAGCTCCAGCGTAAACGGCCGTTGCCGGCGATTGGCCTGTTGATGCACCAGTTCAAAAGTCCAATGTCGCTGCTTCTGCTGGCGCAGTTCCGTATTCGACTACATATACATAAGCTTTGGTGTATTGATCTGGCTCTTCCAGACGGGCTGGTTTATGGAATCGGTTCTGCCAGCATCAACCACTGTGCTGATTATCTGAATTGCTGAAACACTGGTTTTATCGAACTTACTCTACCCCTTCGCTGCACAGGCAGAACCATACTAGTAGGCAGTTACAAGTTCGGTGAAAGCGGAGACCAACTGCGGAAGTGAATACAGTTTCTCGTAATACTCCAGAGCCATTCGGTTCAAGTCAAAATAAGGAATTACATCCTCAGATTTGCGAATTAACCCTGTCGGCACACTTGCAACGGGCATATACGCTGATTCGAATAAATACTATGCTGATACCTGACTCGCCAGTACTCGTTCTGAACAGTGGTTCATCCAGTTTAAAATTTGCCGTTTATCCGGCAGATGAACAACGGTGGCTATCAGGTAAATTGACCCGGATCGGACTGGATAATGGGCGGTTAGAGACAACAGACCGTCAGCACCGAATCCAAAGCATCCAATGCGATTTACCCGACCATTCAGCCGCCTTAACCTTCCTTTTCAATTGGTTGCAGGAGCAGCCGACTATTCGGCTTTGCGCGGTGGGTCATCGACTTGTGCATGGAGGAATAACGTACCGAACACCTCAGCGAGTGACGCCCGAACTTTTGGCTGATTTGCGATTACTGATTCCATTAGCCCCCGACCACCTGCCTGCTGAAATCAGCCTGATTGAGGCCGTTAGCCAGTTATATCCTGAGCTGCCCCAGGTGGTTTGCTTCGACACGGCCTTTCATCAAACCATGCCCGATCTAGCCAAACGCTTACCGATACCGCGCCAATTGGCCGACGAAGGGCTCATTCGCTACGGGTTTCATGGATTATCCTACGAATATGTGTTAAGTCAGCTTGCCAGAGAAGCCGGGCCGGAAGCGGCCCAAGGCCGGATTTTGCTGGCACACTTGGGAAATGGCGCCAGCATGACCGCCGTTCGCCAGGGTAAAAGCCTGGACACGACGATGGGGTTTACTCCGACTGGAGGCCTCATGATGGGGACACGCTCGGGCGATCTTGACCCCGGCGTACTGCTGTATCTGCTCACAAACAAACAGATGGAGGCCTCGGCCCTGAGTCATCTACTCAATGATGAATCTGGTCTGCGGGGTGTATCCGGCCTTAGTTCCGATATGCAGGAATTACTTCAGCAGGCACCCCATAATCAGGCAGCGGCTCAGGCCATTGATTTGTTTTGTTATCAGGCTCGCAAACAGATGGGCGCTATGCTAACGGTATTAAACGGGCTTGATACCCTGGTATTCACGGGCGGCATGGGTGAACAAGCGCCAGCCATTCGAACCCAAATCTGCGCTCAACTCGATTATCTGGGTATTGTCCTCGATCCTGACCGGAACGCAGCCAGTGCGGCTGTTATTTCCCCTGAAGGGCATTTACCAGTAGTACGCATTATTCCCACCAACGAAGAAATCATGATTGCCCGCCACACCCGACAGTTCCTCGCACTTGGCCAAGCACAATCCAACACTTTCTCAGCCGACCCTGGTCAAAATACGAATACTGTTAACAGATGACGACGAGGATGACCGCTTTTTTTATGTGTAGTGCGATTAAACAGCACAAAGGCTGTTGTCTTCGAAGCGAAGGATGGCTTTGATGTTTTAAGCTAACTCACTGCACGGGCGGGCTAATCGGTCAAGCTTCAATCCGATTTGGCCGAATGTGAATATGCCCCGGATGAATGGATTCGAGTTGCTAGATCAGCTATGCGCTTCCTTGTTCTTAACTGCACTCCTACGATCATGCTATCGGCCAGCAACCAGGTTAATCAGGTAAGCGGTGCCGATGAAACCAGCAAAAACTATTGACAGGGCCCTGGTTTTGCCCGGCCCTGTCAATAACGATGGTATTTAGCATAGCCGGTTAAACAGCCATCAGCGTACGGTTAACCGGCAAACTCGCTTGCTGGCTCGCTTCCGTTTCTGACATACGCAGTACTACTCGCCCGTCTATTTTACCGGCAGTCATATCGGCAAGTACCTGATTGATATTCTCTAACCGATCCGCATGGTAGTGGACCTTCACTTTCCCATCGGCAGCAAAAGCCAGACTCTCGACCAGGTCCTGACGGGTACCGACAATAGATCCGCGAACGGTCTTGCGTGTGAGCACTATATCGAAAATATTCAGATCAAAATCACCTGGTGGCAGGCCGACCAAGGCCAGCGTCCCGTGTCGGCGCAACATCCCAACAGCCTGCGCAAACGCCGAACGGGAAACGGCAGTGACCAGAACGCCATGCGCTCCCCTAATTAGGCGTTGAATAGCGCCCACGGGATCTTCGTTCAGCGCGTTGATGAGCAGATCGGCCCCTACGCTTTTCGCCAGGTCTAATTTGTCATCCTGAATATCCACCGCCACTACTTTCATGCCCATGGCTTTGGCATACTGAACCGCCAGGTGACCTAAGCCCCCGATACCGGATATGACGACCCATTGGCCGGGTTTTACTTCCGTTTCTTTCAAACCTTTGTACACCGTAACGCCCGCGCACAGGATGGGCGCAGCTTCCTCAAACGATAGGGAATCGGGCAGAATTCCGATATAGTTCGGGTCAGCCAGTACGTATTCCGCATAGCTTCCCTGCACCGAATAGCCGGTATTCTGCTGACGTTCGCAAAGCGTTTCCCAGCCCGTATGGCAGTGCTCGCAATGACCACAGGCCGTATAGAGCCAGGGAACTCCCACCCGATCGCCTACCTTTACCTGGGTGACGCCCTCGCCAATGGCCACTACCGTTCCAACACCTTCGTGACCGGGAATTAATGGCAAGGTTGCCTTGACCGGCCAATCGCCGTTGATGGCGTGCAAATCGGTATGGCAAACCCCACAGGCAGCCACTTTGACTAAAATCCGGCCTGGTATAAGGGCAGGAACAGGAACCTCTTCTAGCTGGAGCGGCTGCCCGTACGCTCGGGCAACAGCGGCTTTCATGGTAGTTGGTATCATCTTTAAGTCGGCTATGAATGCAAAAAATAACCTAGTGATCTGCGGTCGGTTCTTCAACTTGAGCATGACAAAAGTAGAGTTAGCAGACAGATGATGGCATGACCTGCATCAGGAACAGGCGAGACCTTGGTCAGGAAAGTATGAGTCAGATGATGGCTAAAATCAACGTAAACATGTTGAGCACGGTAGGCCTTGTCCAACCGTCGAAAAGGCTGGGGATGAATCGACGAAACAAGGAAATGGCTCGGCAGGAAGTCAGGTTCCTATGTGATATAAATCAGGCGGTTACGTACTGACCGTCAGTGTATAAATGACCGAGCCGGGATTCCTTTGTCCATAAATCAAAACTTCCTCCCGATGAAAACGATCCTTGTTCCTACCGACTTGAGTGCTGCCTCAGAAGCGGCTCTTTCAGTGGCGGTAGAGATTGCCCGAACCTATCAGTCTACGATACTTCTGCTGCATTCGGTGGTGTATCCCTTGCCTGTGGCTGCTTATCCGGAAGCCGTGTCGATTACCACTAGCTATACAGTCGACGAATGGCGGCAACTGGAACAGGAAGCAAAAATAGCCCTGAATCGTCTGGTAGCGAATGAAAAATACAAAGGCGTTACCATTGTTCCAACCTTACTGACCAATGGCCAAGGGCTGATTCACAATGTTACGGATCGGCCCGCCGACCTGATTGTAATGAGTTCGGAAGGCGCATCAGGTCTGGAAGAGTGGCTGGTGGGCTCCAATGCCGAGAGCATTGTCCGGCATGCGCACTGCCCGGTACTGATTATAAAGAAACCTGTTGTCCCGTTTCGTCCCGAAAAAATTGTTTATGCCATCGATGTGGATGACCGCTTAAAAGCCGTTCAGCCCTATTCCTTTCCATTAAGCGAAGGGAAAAAGTACCAGTTTCTCTATGTACAAACACCCACCGACAGTCGGGTCCCAGAAGGCATCCGTGACTGGATAAATGAATTTGCCAGAGCAGAAGGGATTACAGAGTTTACCGCTACGGTTTATAAATCCCGCGATGTATCGGGAGGTATTCTCGACTATGCTGATGAGGCAAATGCAGACCTGATTGTGCTGGTTACCCACGGCTACAAGGGGTTGCGGCACTTTCTGTCAGGCAGTGTCGCCGAAGATGTACTGAATCATTCCCAAAAGCCCGTTTTGGTCATGCGCATATGAATTGGACAACGTTCATACCAGTAGAAAGTCGCGGGTTATTAGCCCGCGACTTTCTACTGGTATGAACCATTTGATCGCTGTATGCCCTCCTGCTTCGATGCCGCTTCCTATTCGAATGCAGCCGCCAAGCTGGGCAGTAGCGAACAAACCTCACCACCCGGATCTATCCAGGCATTGGACGCATCCACGATGAGCAAACAGAAAGCGAATCATAGCTACGTTTGGGTGATTTTGCAACCAGTTTAACACGTCGCCCTTGATCGGTTTGCGGGTATAATCATAGTGGAAATAGGAGCGCTCCCGCTCATAGACATCGGTGGTATAAGAAGCTGACAACTGCCCGGCATCCAGTACGGCTTTCGTATCGACCAATCGCCCTCAATCCGTGTTCACTAAAATAGCGCTTGATTTGAGCGCGGTCAATGATTGAGCGTTTATAATACGCTCAGTAAGTGGTGTGAGTGGCCAATGGAGCACAGTAATGTTGGACTGTTGCAGAAGATTAATAATAGCCCGTATTTCACGCCCGCTTCCCCACGTTTTGGATCGGCCCGAAGGTCATAGCCAATACCGTACAGCCGAATCCCAGAGTAAGGCGAATGGTACGGAACACGCAGAAGCGTATGGGCGTGAGATTTTTAGCCCAGATGAGCCGCTTGTACTGATTTAGAGTGTGGATGGCGTTGATAGCAACGCCCCGTTTTGCTCATAATTTGTATGCGATAGACGACTGGGTAGATTACTTTCAGATCGGCCGGTACGGGCACGTCAGGATAACCAAACCGTTCATCGGCAAAGACCGGTATTTTACGTTTTTTCAACAAGTAAAGCGCATAATCGCGGTCTTCCTCCTGCAATTCTTCGTAGACGCCCTCAATGACCACACTTCGCCAGATGTCCAGGCTGATCGCTTCATCGATTTCGAAGGCTACGTTTGGATTTTGGTGCAGCAGCTGCGTTTTGGTGCCCTGACGAGTAAGACCATAAATATAATGACCGTCATAGTAGTACATCATAGGTTCGATTAGAATCCGGCTCCCGGCAGCGCAGGCAATCCGGCCGTAGTACTGATTGCCCAGCATGCTCTCGATCATATCGGAGGTTAATTCACTTAGCATGAGATAAATACGCGGGCTGTTAAATGGAACCGCTATCCTAAAATTAACGACCATATGGCCGATAATGAATGCGACTAATCAGCCAAACCGATGATTCTCGACAGGCCATGCCGTATACTGTCTTAGTACTTTGCTCAGGGCACTTTCTGAGGTTGCCCTATCCTGATTAAACTCATTGAAAAGCCTATTGCCAATCAGTACCTACCCCCAGGCTAGACGCCAACTTTGTTATGAGCCAACGAGCAAATTTGTTGGTCGTCTATAGCCCTTTTCTGATGAATCAGACCCTTTCTTTACCAACGACGGAGCCGACACATCAGCGGCTCACCAACCTACATCGTTACTGGCTGGCCACCAATTATCTTGGAGCAGCCCAGTTGTACCTGCGGGATAATTTTTTGCTGAAACGGCCGCTGGAAGCGACTGACATCAAGCCGCGCTTACTCGGACACTGGGGAACGCAACCCGGTCTGAATCTGATCTATGCCCATTTGAATCGACTTATTCAGGATACCAATGCCAACGTTCTGCTAGTGGTTGGGCCGGGCCACGGGGCACCGGCCATTCTGGCAAATTTGTATCTGGAAGGAACCCTCGGTGACTACGATTCTCAGTATGCAGTAGGCATCGAAGGCATGAGCCAACTGATCCGTCAGTTTTCGTGGCCTTATGGACTGCCGAGCCATCTGGTGCCCGGCACACCCGGCCAGATTCAGGAAGGAGGAGAATTAGGGTATTGTCTTTCCCATGCATTCGGAGCCGCACTCGACAATCCAGACCTGATTGTAACCTGTGTCATCGGCGATGGCGAAGCGGAAACCGGCCCCCTGGCTGCCGCCTGGCATTCCAATAAATACCTGAATCCCGCTACCTCGGGGGCCGTGCTCCCTATTTTACACGTCAACGGCTACAAACTGTCGGGGCCCACAATTTATGGTCGCATGAGCAATGACGAGCTAACTCATCTGTTTACGGGCTTTGGCTACCAGGTACGTATCGTTAGCGGCAGCGATCCCATGCAGGTTCACGCGGCTATGTGGCAGGCGATGAATTGGGCCTATGAGGAAATCCAGATTATCCAGCGAAACGCCCGGTCGGGCATGTTAATGGGGGTTCCGGCCTGGCCGATGTTGATTCTGCAAACGCCCAAAGGGTGGACTTGCCCACTCACCGTAGACGGGCAGCCCATTGAGAATACGTCCCACGCGCACCAGTTACCCGTTGCTGATCCGGCGGGCAAACCTACTCAGCTGGCTACGCTGGAAACCTGGCTGCGTAGCTACCATCCCCAGAATTTGTTCGACGGCGAAGGTCGTCCTTTTAGCCACGTTGTCAGCGGCTGCCCGACTGGTTCACGACGTATCGGAATGAATCCCCATGCCAATGGTGGTCAGTTACTAGTACCTCTTGACTTACCCGATTACGCCAACTATGCGGTACCTGTACCGTCGCCGGGAGCTACATCAGTGGAAGGAACGCACACGCTGGCGCTCTATCTGCGCGATGTATTTTGCCAAAATGAAAGCGCCCAAAATTTTCGAATCGTCTGCCCGGATGAAACAACGTCTAACCGAATGACACCCCTGTTTCAGGCAACGCAACGTGCCTGGATGGGACCAATGGTTGAAACGGATGAGTTTCTGGCACCCGATGGCCGAGTCATGGAAATCCTGAGTGAACATACATGCGAAGGCTGGCTGGAAGGGTATTTGCTGACGGGGAGACACGGGCTGTTCAGTTGCTACGAAGCGTTTATTCCACTCGTCGATTCCATGCTGAATCAATATGCCAAGTGGCTGAAAGTAAGCAAGGAAACACCATGGCGAAAACCGCTGGCTTCCCTCAATTACTTGCTCACGTCGCACGTATGGCGACAAGACCATAACGGTTACACTCACCAGGTGCCGAGTTTTATCAATTTGGTAGTAGCGAAGAAAAGCTCCGTGGCACGCGTATATCTGCCGCCCGATGCCAATTGTCTGTTGTCGGTAACGGCCCATTGCCTGCGAAGTCGTGATTACATCAACCTGATTGTGGCCTCGAAAGCGTGTCAAGCGCAGTGGTTGTCCATTGACGAAGCCCGCGAACATTGCAGCCGCGGCATGTCTATCTGGGAATGGGCCGGAAACACCGGAATTCAGCAACCAGATGTGGTACTGGCCTGTGCGGGCGATGTGCCAACCAACGAAGTGGTGGCGGCAGCCGCTATTCTGAAAGACCATCTCCCAGACCTGCAGGTTCGGGTGGTAAACGTTGTGGATCTGCTGACCCTTATGTCGCCAGAGGATCACCCACATGGTTTTCCCGAAACAGCTTTCGTTCAGCTCTTTACGGCCAATCGTCCGGTGATCTTCGCTTTCCATGGCTACCCGATGCTGGTTCACGAATTACTGCATCATCGGACCAACCCCAACCGATTCCACATTCGGGGGTACATCGAAGAAGGACGCACCACCACGCCTTTCGACATGCTGGTACTCAATAAGATGAGCCGCTATCAACTCGTACTGGCGGCACTGACACATCTTGATAAACGACTTGATCGTCAGGCGCTGGCTCAATGGTGCCGGGCCAAGCTCGATGAACACGCAGCGTATATCCGACGCGAAGGCCAGGACATGCCGGACGTACGAAGTTAAGCCCCAGCGGGGGCAAACGTATTCAGAGATCCGTTTGCCCCCGCTGGTAAACATCTTTATACACAGAAATCGCACCGGCAGCATCTACGTCAAGAACAGAGTATATAACAAAAACCGGGATAGTGTGCGACAAAAGCACGGTTTTGGGATTGATCTGTTTTCGGCAACTTGTCAAAAATGAGGCATCGAAACGGGTGGTACCCAGTAGCAGATTAGCCAGTTCGACCGGTTTCTCAACCCGGATACAGCCATGGCTCAGCGCCCGTTTCTCATTCACGAACAAGCTTCTTTGGTTTGTATCGTGCAGGTAAATATCATATGGGCTGTTGATCGTAAACTTCATCACCCCCAGCGCGTTATCGCAGCCGGTCGATTGCCTCAATCGATACGGAAAGGATTTTGCCGATGTGGCCGACCACTCAATCGAATCAGGATGCACAATTTTCCCTCGTGCATCAATAACCTGTAGGTTCATATCGGCCAGCACCACAGCTGGATTCTTTCGAATTTTAGGCAGTACCTCATTGATGGCAATCGAGCGGGGGACATTCCAGTAAGGGTAGGTAACTATATCCGTGATTTGCGCCGTAAACAGAGGAGTCGGAGTACTGGCTTTCCCCACAATTACACGACTATTAAGGATCGTTTCACCTGATTCATCAATTACCCGCAGTGTAGCCGAAGGAATGTTGACAATGACTCGTTTGGTCGATGGAAACCGATTGAGCCATCGGTAAACATTCAGCGTTGATTTGATTTGTTCGATACTCAGCGAATCGGCCATATAATCGTCGACCAAACAGCGCATGCAATAGTCCTTAAGCTGTCGGTAATTGCGGTCGTGGGATTCCAGCGAATCCAACAGGGGGCACCAATCAGCCCCGGTCAGGAACTGCCGCGTCAGCCGATTGATTCGGGCAGTATCCAACCGCTCGGCTACATCCTGGTAGCCCATTCGTCGGATAGATTTCCCATAAACGATCTGCGAAAAGCAGGCTTTCAGACAGACCGGGTCGGGTGTTGTACAGCGTTCATCTACGCCGATATTGCTGGCATATTGGCGCAGTCGCACCCAGTCTTTTTCAAGCTGGGCATTGGCAATCGCAGGAATGAATAAACAGATAAGCAGGTAACGTAGCATAAAAATGCAGGTGAGGTTTGATCCTCAAAGCTGCCTGGAATGCTTACATATTTCCCTGATAACCATCAGTCGATAAGTTGAAACCAATCAAGTACACGCCTGATGCATACGCCGGGTGACCGGTTCATCTGGGCTTTAATTTTGTTTGCAGGCCACTTTAATTAGCAATCGATCGGAGTAACTATCTAAGAGCCATAATGACTTCATACCTTTTCATAACTTCCCCTTCATAATCTCAAACCCACTTTATAGATATTATCTATGATTAGATAAAAACAATTAATAAAAATTATAATACAAGTTAATGTAAGTTTGACTCGTCAAACAATAAAACTCCACCGAGTATGGAAAATATCGAAAAGCAGGACACGCAAGACCCATCTGTATGGGACGTCAATGACGACAGCAAAGTCAACACCGTTGGTAAATGCCCTTTTCTGAATGGAGAGCTAAACAAAAGTGCTGGTGGCGGCACAAGAAATCGCGACTGGTGGCCAAATCAGTTACGACTGGATATTCTACGTCAACATTCTTCGCTGTCCGATCCGATGGGCGAGACGTTTAACTACGCTGAAGAGTTCAAAACGCTTGATCTGGCGGCTGTTAAGAAAGATATTGTTGATCTAATGACCACCTCTCAGGATTGGTGGCCAGCCGATTACGGTCACTATGGCCCTTTCTTCATTCGCATGGCCTGGCACAGCGCGGGTACCTACCGCATTGGTGATGGTCGTGGTGGTGCCAGCTCTGGCGCCCAGCGCTTTGCGCCACTCAACAGCTGGCCCGATAATACTAACCTCGACAAGGCCCGTCTGCTGCTGTGGCCGGTCAAACAGAAATACGGCCGGAAACTTTCGTGGGCTGATCTGCTGGTTCTCACCGGCAACTGTGCTCTCGAATCGATGGGCTTTAAGACATTTGGCTTTGGCGGTGGACGTGAGGACGTATGGGAACCAGAAGAGGATATTTATTGGGGTTCCGAAACCAAGTGGCTGGGAGACGATGTTCGGTATGCCAACCCACATGAGCGTAAACTGGAGCAACCCCTTGGGGCGGCTAATATGGGGCTTATCTACGTGAACCCGGAAGGTCCGGCAGGAAATCCTGATCCCGTTGCCTCTGCGCACGATATTCGGGAGACCTTCGGTCGCATGGCTATGAACGACGAAGAAACTGTCGCCCTCATTGCCGGCGGGCACACATTCGGCAAAACCCACGGCGCTGCCGATCCAGGCCAGTATGTTAGTTCTGAGCCCGCTGGTGCAACCATTGAAGAAATGAGTCTTGGCTGGAAGAACTCCTTTGGGAGTGGTCATGGGCCTGACACCATAACCAGCGGTCTGGAAGTTACCTGGACAACGACCCCAACCCAATGGAGCAATGACTATTTTGAGCACCTCTTCAGCTACGACTGGGAACTGACAAAGAGCCCCGGCGGAGCGCATCAGTGGCGGCCGAAGGATGGAGCTGGAGCCGGCACCGTGCCCGATGCCCACGATCCGTTGAAGCGCCATGCACCCATGATGCTGACGACCGACCTGGCGCTGAGAGCCGATCCTACTTACGAAAAGATTTCAAGACGCTTCTACGAGAATCCGGATGAGTTTGCGGACGCATTTGCCCGGGCGTGGTTCAAGCTAACGCACCGTGATATGGGCCCAATCGAGCGCTATCTGGGTCCGGAAGTACCAACCGAAGAGCTGCTTTGGCAGGATCCTGTCCCCGCCATTACGCATACATTGGTCAATGATCAGGAAATTGCGGCTCTAAAGGCTAATATTCTCGCATCGGGCCTGTCAGTGTCCCAACTGGTATCTACTGCCTGGGCCTCGGCGTCTACGTACCGTAACTCCGACAAGCGTGGTGGAGCCAATGGTGGCCGTGTTCGTCTGGCACCGCAGAAGGATTGGGAAGTTAACGATCCGGCACAGCTGGCTACGGTATTAGGTACGCTCACGAGTATTCAGGAAGAGTTCAACAGTACGCAATCCGGCGATACCCGAATCTCCATTGCTGATCTGATCGTGCTGGCTGGCTGCGCCGGTGTTGAGCAGGCGGCTAGGAATGCCGGTCATGAGGTAACCGTACCCTTCACGCCAGGACGTGCCGATGCGTCGCAGGAGCAAACGGATATACAAGCATTCGATGCGCTTGAGCCAAGTGCTGACGGGTTCCGCAACTACCTCAACGCCAGACACAAATCGGCGGCTGAAGACATGCTGATCGACAAAGCGCAACTCTTGACGCTGACGATTCCGCAGTTGACGGTACTTGTCGGGGGCATGCGTGTGCTTAACACGAACTTCGACCACTCGCAACATGGCGTCTTCACGAAGCGTCCGGAAGCGCTCACCAATGATTACTTCGTTAACCTGCTCGACATGAGTACCACCTGGCGGGCAACCTCAGATGCGCAGAGCATCTTTGTGGGTAGCGATCGCAGAACGGGTGAACCCAAATGGACGGGCACGCGTGTCGATCTGATCTTCGGCTCGAACTCAGAACTCCGGGCCATCGCCGAAGTGTATGGATGTAGCGACTCGCAGGAAAAATTTGTGCGGGACTTCGTCGCAGCCTGGACTAAGGTGATGAATCTCGGTCGCTTCGACCTGGTCGCCTAGTCGCTGTGCTGTTAATGGATAAAAAAGGTGGCCTGGCAACGGGCCACCTTTTTTATTTAATTCTAATTCATGGTTAACCGAATGAGGCTTTCTGATTTATTCGGCAAAAAAAGCTTAATTTTAATTCAGGTTTCGCTATATGTTATGCCTTTCGTAGCGGCTATATAATGGGCCGTTCCGTGCGTTGTATAGCCGCTATGATCTCACGACTTAGGTTAATTTTACTAAAACTTTCGTTTTGCCAATATATACGTTGCTCGGATGACTTGTCACAGAAACACAGCGCAGAACCAACGTTCAGATACTACTCACTGTTTATTCCTTATTCATAATAGGCTATGGCTTTAGTAAAATTGACCATTAATAACCAGCTTCACACGGTAGATATAGACCCGGATATGCCCTTGCTGTGGGCCATACGCGATGTGGTTGGTCTGACGGGTACGAAGTTCGGGTGTGGCATTGCCCAATGCGGGGCCTGCACGGTTCACCTCGATGGCGCGCCCATTCGCTCGTGCAGTTACCCGGCTTCTGCCGCTGCAGGACATAAAATTACCACCATTGAAGGACTGTCAAAAAACGCCGATCATCCAGTCCAGAAAGCCTGGATCGAGCACCAGGTGCCGCAATGCGGTTACTGCCAGTCTGGACAAATCATGTCGGCAGCCGCCTTACTGAAGCAAACGCCAAAGCCTACCGATGCGGATATTGATGCCGCTATGCAGGGCAATATTTGCCGCTGTGGTACCTATGAACGCATTCGTAAAGCCATTCACTCGGCCTCGGCTGATATAGCGGCTAGCCCTAAAATGCCTAAATCAACTCCTAAAATTGGCAAACGATGAGCAACACCCCTACCTCTCCCGGAACTGACAACGGCACGAGCCGCCGGAATTTCCTGAAGGCTGCGGGCCTGACCGGAGCCGCCTTTGCGTTAGGCTTACCGTCTGCCAACGTTCTGGCAAGTCCCGTCTTAAATCTCAGCGCCTTACCTGATTCTGTTGAATTAACGCCTTACGTCCTGATCGAGAAATCGGGGCGCATCACAATCATGAACCCCCGCCCCGAAATCGGGCAGGGAACCTACCAATCCGTTCCGGCGCTCATTGCCGAAGAGCTGGAAGTCCCGCTGGATAAAGTCACGATCCGGCAAACCGGGGGCGAAAGTAAATACGGCGGCATGTGGTCGCAGGCTGTGGGTGGCAGCGGCTCCATTCGGGGTGGCTACACGCAGATGCGCAACGTGGGTGCAGCGGCCCGCGAAATGCTTCGGCAGGCCGCCAGCCAGCAGTGGAACGTACCCATCGTCGAGTGCATTGCCGACAATGCGACCATTGTCCATAAACCCACTGGCAAGAGGCTAACCTACGGCCAGTTAGCCGACGTAGCCGCCAAACTCCCGGTTCCGAAAGAGCCGACATTGAAAGACCCGAAGCTGTTTACGATGCTTGGCAAATCGATGCCTCGGCCCGATGTTCCACTGAAAGTAGCCGGGAAAGCAACGTTTGGTATCGATGCGAAAGTGCCGGGGATGGTGTATGCCTCCGTTGAACGGTGCCCGGTCTTTGGCAGTAAGCTGGTCAGTTTCGATGCCGCTCAGTCGCTGAAGGTGAAAGGCGTTCAGAAAGCGGTAAAAGTGGAACGGGTCGTTGGTAAAAATCATTACGAAGGCGTAGCCATTATTGCGGATAACTACTGGTCTGCTCTGCAGGGCCGCAAGGCCCTCAAGGTAACCTGGGATCACAACAAGCACGATACCTTCAACTCTGCCGACTTCGAAAAGCAGCTTCGTGAGCTGGCAAAAACGGATGGCGTACAGGGCCATAATGCAGGCGATTTTGATAAATCATTTGCCGATGCTCCTAACAAACTGGAAGCCTTCTATGAAACGCCTATCGTAAGCCATTCAACGATGGAGCCCATGAACGCGCTGGCGCATTATCAGCCAGGCGATAAAGTGGAGCTTTGGGTTTCCTCACAAGGGGGTGATTTGGTTAGAGACGAAGTAGCTAAGGTCTTTAAACTCCCTGCCGACAATATAACCGTCCACGTTCTGTTCAACGGGGGCGGTTTTGGCCGACGGTTAACACAGGACTTTGCCACCGAAGCCGTATCGTTGTCAAAAGCGATTGGCAAGCCTGTTAAGGTAATCTGGACGCGGGAAGACGACACGCAACTCGGTCCTTTCCGACCCATGACCTTCTCGGCCATGCGCGGGGCGTTGTCTGCCGATGGTAAAGCCGTTGCGCTCCAGCATAAAGTCATCTCGCCCTCGATTGACGCGACGATGAACGCAACCTACAACAAGACAAAGCCCGATGGAACCATGCTCGAAGGAACCAACGAGCAGAAATACGAAATCCCGAACCTCAACACGCGCTATGTCTATGCCGATGTTCACATTCCACTCACCTACTGGCGGTCGGTGACGAGTTCGACGCTGGCGTTCTCACACGAATGCTTCATCGACGAAATGGCCCATAAAGCCGGTCAGGACCCGCTTGCTTTCCGGCTGGCGATGCTGACCAAAGACACTGACGCCAAACGGGTGCTACTTAAGCTGAAAGAAGTGTCGGGTTGGGACAAGCCGCTATCGGCGGGCAAAGGCCGGGGCATTGCCCAATGGGAATTCTTCGCCGGGCTGGCCGGTCAGGTGGTCGAAGTGTCGAAAGACAACAAAGGGGGTGTGAAGGTCGATAAGGTGTACTGCGTGATCGACCTCGGCACCGTGGTCAATCCTGATACCGTGAAGGCGCAGGTGGAAGGCGCCATTGCCATGGCCCTGACAGCTGCCACAAAAGACGGTATCACGTTCGAGAATGGTCGAGCCGTTCAGGCTAATTTCGATGCCAACCGAATGCTGCGTATCAACGAGATGCCAACGGTCGAAGTTCACATTCTGGCCGAAGGCGGTCCAACTATCAAAGGTGTTGGCGAACCGGGCCTGCCCCCGTTGGCACCTGCTTTGGCAAATGCCGTTTTTGCGGCTACCGGCAAACGCATCCGGCGGTTACCGTTTGATTTAGAAAAGATATAATGCTCGGTTTTCAGTTTATAGTATTCGGCAGCTATCACGCATTACCCAACCGAATACTATAAACCGAAAACCAATCCCATAAGGAACATGAAAGAAATAACCCGCATTGTTGAGGTTTTTGAGCAAATCGACTTCTCGGAACGCAAAGCGGCCCTGGCCACGGTTGTTTGGGTTGAAGGATCGTCGTATCGTCGTCCTGGCGCCCGAATGCTGATCACGGATGATGGTCGCTGGGAAGGCGCCATCAGTGGCGGTTGTCTGGAAGGAGACGCTCTTCGAAAAGCCCGGCAGGTTATGCTTGACGGTCAGCCAATTGTGGTTACCTACGACACGATGGACGACGGCGCGAACAGCTTTGGTGTTGGGTTGGGTTGTAACGGAATCATAGACGTGTTGATTGAGCCCATTGTTCCCGAAAGCCCCCAGAACCCGGTTGCGTTGCTAAAAGAATTTACGAAGAAACGGGATGTCCGTGCGCTGGCTACCGTGTTGAAAAGCGACGAATTCAGCGGGCTACAACCCGGCAATCGGTTTCTGCTTACCGAACAACCCGGCGAATCAGTACCCGACTGGTTGCACAACGACATGGGCGACGTATTCAGCACGGGTAAACCGCTGACCCGTACATATGCCGTATCATCGGGAAGTGCGGAGGTATTCATCGAGCGGATTGACCCCGGCATTGAGCTGGTTATTTTTGGGGCGGGTTACGACGTGATTCCCGTCGCCAAAATGGCCCGTGAACTCGGCTGGCAGGTAACCGTTACTGACGACTGCATCGCCCACTTATCGCCCAAACGGTTTCCGGTGGCTACCTGTGTGCTCTACTCCGACCGGGAAGCGGTTATTGACCAGTTGACCATTACCAACCGAACGGCCGCCGTGCTGATGTCGCACAACTTTAATTATGACCGGGCCGTGCTGGAGAAGTTACTCACAACGGATGTACCGTATATTGGTATGCTGGGCCCCCGCAAACGGTTTGACAAGATGCAGGACGAATTCCGGAAGGATGGCCTTCAGTTCAGCGAGGCTTCACTCGAACGGGTTCATGCGCCCATTGGCCTGGATGTCGGTGCTGAAACACCGGATGAAATTGCGCTGTCGATCATGGCCGAAATTAAAGCGTTTTTCACGAAGGGCGCCGGTGGTTTCCTGAAAGATAAATCAGGCCCTATCCATGAGCGGCTTTCCGGCAACTCGGCCAATCACCGTCGGCAGGCTGACGCTATTGATTCGGGCACTACCGACTACGATGCAGTTAGCGCAGACGCCATTTAAGCATGATCATTGCGACAATCATTCTGGCGGCTGGTGGTTCGACCCGGCTGGGTGGCGAGCCCAAGCAATTGCTTACCCAGAACGGGAAAACGCTTGTCAGGCAAATTACTGAGGCCGCTTTATCCCTAGAGGCAGGCCCTGTGGTCGTCGTGTTGGGCGGAAATGAGGAACGAATCCGTGCTGAACTCACCGGTTTACCTATCCGTACACCTATCAACCCCAACTGGCAACAAGGCCTGGCGTCATCCATACAGGTTGGTCTGAACCAGTTAAACGATGAACCTGTCGATGCCTTTTTGATGGTTCTGACCGACCAGCCCTACGTTACAGCGCAACTTCTACAGCAGTTAATTACGACGCAACACCAAATGGGCCGGGGCATTGTTGCCTGCCGGTATGGTGAATCGGGGCACCTAGGTGTTCCGGCTTTATTCGATATTCGCTATCGATCCGAATTTATGCTGTTGTCTGGCGATACGGGTGCCCGCAAACTTATCCAGCAGTATGTAAATGACTGCAGCCAAGTACTGTTTCCACAAGCGGCCATTGATCTGGATACCTGGCAGGATGTAGACGCCTGGCGTGGGATAGAAGGTAAGACAGAATCAGCGTGAGCGAATTCCAGTGGAGCTTATTTTGCTCCTTGTTCTACACGTCTTGCCGCTTGCCCCCTCCCTTCGTACCTTTGCCCTGAAATGGCACGACTTCTGGCAATCGATTATGGTATGAAACGCACCGGCATTGCCGTAACGGACCCTTTGCAGCTCATTGCGTCGGCGCTGGAAACGGTAGCTTCTCATGAGGTGCTCAAGTTTTTAAAAGCCTACACTGCAAAGGAGCCGGTCGACGCCTTTGTAGTGGGACTACCGAAGGGTCTGGATGGTGCCGATACGGATAACACGCCCAGGGTCAGGAAGTTCGTAACGCATTTACAGAACGCATTGCCCGATATTCCCGTTTACTGGCATGACGAACGATTTACGTCTGTCATGGCCCTTCAGGCAATGATCGCCAACGGGAGCACAAAAAAAGATCGGCGGGTAAAGGGCAACATCGATAAAATTAGTGCAGCCATTATTCTACAGTCATACATGGAAAGCAGAAAGGAATGATGGATGATAAATGATGAATGATTTTTATAGCCTAATCATCCATCGCTCATCATTCGTCACTCATCATTAATAAATATGATTCTCCCAATTATTGCCTACGGTGACCCCGTTTTACGGAAGCGGGCCAAAGATATTGAACCCGGTAGCCTCGACGTTAAAGCGCTGAGTGATAATATGTTCGAGACAATGTACGCAGCATCAGGCGTTGGCCTGGCAGCGCCACAGATCGGGCAGAGCATTCGCATGTTTGTGGTGGATGGCGAACCCCTGAACGAAGACGAACCGGAAGAAGACGTTGATCAAAGTCTGGTTGGCTTCAAAAAGGTATTTATCAATCCGGAAATCATTGAAGAAGCGGGCGACGACTGGGGCTTTGAAGAAGGTTGCCTGAGTATTCCGGGTATTCGGGGAGAAGTGTTTCGGCCTGAAATCATTGTGATTCGTTACTTCGATACGGATTGGAATGAGCACGAAGAAGAATACGAAGGGATGGCCGCCCGAATTATTCAGCACGAATACGACCACCTCGACGGCAAGCTCTTCACCGATTACCTGCCTTCTCTTCGCCGGACGCTCATCAAGAAAAAACTAGCCGATATTTCGAAGGGCAAGACGGATGCGGAGTATAAAATGAAGTTCCCTAAATAACCATGAACGTAACCTTCCTCCAGACTAATCTTTACTGGCACGATCCGGTGGCTAATCTGGCTATGCTGGAGGAACAGATTTTTACGCTGGAAGCCCCCACGGATCTGGTCATTTTACCCGAAATGTTCACAACGGGCTTCACCATGGACGCTCAGGCCGTTGCAGAGCCTATGAACCTGACGACTTTTCGCTGGCTGAAACAGATGGCCGCCCAAACAGGAGCCGTTGTGACGGGCAGCTATGTGGTGAAGGAAAATGGCCGTTTCTTCAATCGGCTGGTGTGGATGCAGCCAGATGGGCAATTTGACACCTACGATAAACGTCATTTGTTTCGCATGGCGGGTGAAGATGCGGTTTACACCGCCGGAACACACCGGATGGTGAAGGAGTGGAAAGGCTGGCGCATCTGCCCGCTGGTTTGTTATGACCTTCGGTTCCCGGTCTGGAGCCGCAATACATCCTCAGACGACTCGCAGGCATTCGACTACGACCTTCTGCTTTATGTAGCGAACTGGCCCTCTGCCCGACGTACTGCCTGGAATACCTTACTGCAAGCCCGCGCCATTGAGAATCTGAGTTATGTGGTGGGGGTCAACCGCGTTGGTGAAGATGGCAACCAGCATCCCTACTCCGGCGAGTCGGCCGTTGTTGACTTCAAAGGCGATGTGCTGTTCCGGCAGTCGGATGCGGAGCTCGTGCATCAGCACACCTTGTCCCTGGCTGATCTACAGGCATTTCGGGCAAAATTCCCCGCCAATCTGGACGCCGATTCGTTTACGTTAACGCTGTAATACTGTTCCTTATTTCCGTGGGCTGTGTCCTCACGGCCCACCTGACCGGATGGTCTGGCTGACGCACGTATGGGCCGTGAGGACACGAACCATGGGAAAACTGGTTGTTTATACCTGCTCGTTCACAGTTTCGAGTAATCCCAGCAATTCCCGTACATTGCTCAATGTCGTAAATGACTTGCCGGTCAACTGCTCATCCGTAACCATTTCGTGGGCCCAGGTCGTTTCGTAGGGAATATGTATAGCCCGACCACCAATGTGCACAACCGGTAAAACATCCGACTTTAGTGAATTACCAATCATCAGAAAGTCAGCCGGTTGAATCTGGTATTTTTGTAGAATACGTTCATACGCCTGTTCATTTTTTTCGCTGATGATTTCAACATGTTTGAAGTAGTGTCCCAACCCTGACCGAGCGATTTTACTCTCCTGATCAAACAGGTCACCTTTGGTGAGCACCATCAGATCGAACCGCTTGGATAGTATTTCCAATACCTCGTTTACCCCGTCGAGTACCTCAATTGGGAAATCCAGTAGTTTCCGTCCAACATCAATAATCTGCTGAATCTCAGAACCCGTGATGGCCCCGTTGGTTAATTCGATAGCCGTTTCGATCATCGAGAGCATGAAGCTCTTTGCTCCATAGCCAAATACGGCGAGGTTTCGAATCTGGGAGTCATAAAACTGCTGCGAAAGGGTTTCTTCTGAAACATAATGCGACAGTAGTTCGCATAGCTTTAGCTTTACATCAATGTAATTTGGTTCGTTGGCCCATAGGGTATCGTCAGCGTCAAACGCAATCAATTTCATGAGCGTACAGATAAGATGGTTGGGAGCAACAAAGATAAGCAGGCGACCATAATCTTATCCTGTTACCGCTCTTTTGTCCCGATTTGATTTGCGTACCATTGCTGAAATCCGCAATTTGCCCCTCATTCCTAATGTAATTTTTTCCGTTAACCCTATGCAATTCACAGAGCAAGATCAGGACCAGATTCTGTTACAGGGCGTTTCACTCGACCAGATTGACCAGCAGATAAAACACTTTGTAGAAGGATTTCCGTACTTGAATGTCATTAAAGCGGCTACCATCGGCGATGGTATTATTCGTATCGCTGATGATCAACTGGCTACGCACATTCACCGTTTCGACGAGGCTGCTCACGAACGGGACTTGGTTAAATTTGTTCCGGCCTCGGGAGCGGCTACCCGTATGTTTAAATCCTTGTTTTCGGCGCTGGATGGCAAATCTGACAAATCAGTCGATGAAGTCTTTGCCCGCCTAACCGACTTCGCTTTTTATGACGACCTGAAAGCTGCAATGGCCGCTCAGGGCCATGATTTAGACAAAGCCGTTGCCGAAAATGACCGAATAACGGTACTGAGATTTCTACTGACCGAAGATGGTCTGGATTATGGTAGTCTGCCTAAGGGATTATTGAAATTTCACCGCTATCCGGATGGGCCACGTACACCCGTGGAGGAGCATTTGGTAGAAGGGGCTGCCTATGCCAATTCGGATGGGTTAGTTAAAATCCATTTCACCGTCTCGCCCGAACACCGTAGCCGTTTCGAGCAGTTGATCCATGCACAAAAGACCGATTACGAAGCCTGGCTTGGCGTAACGTTCGACGTAACGTTCTCCGAACAGAAAAAATCCACCGATACCATTTCGGTGAACATGGATAATTCACCCTTCCGCAGTGGCGAATCAGGATCGCTCCTGTTCCGCCCGGCAGGTCATGGGGCTCTCATTGAAAACCTCAATGACATTCATGCCGACATCGTCTTTATTAAGAACATCGACAATGTCGTTCCTGACCAGATTAAGGAACCGACCATCACATACAAGAAAGTTCTGGCCTCTGTATTGCTCGATGCCCAGCAGCAGATTGCCCGCCTGCAAGGTCTGCTGGAAAGTCAGTCCGGCGATTCGGAAGCCATCAGTGACGGCTACTTGAGCGAAGCGGACGAACTCCTGCGACGGACGCTCTATACGTTACCGCCAGTTGGCTTCGATCAGCTGTCCAAAGCGGAGAAACTGGACTACCTCCGTCGGAAATTAGACCGGCCCGTGCGGGTTTGTGGGATGGTTAAAAACGTTGGCGAACCGGGGGGTGGGCCGTTCTGGGCCAGAAATCAGGATGGCTCTGTGTCTTTGCAAGTTGTTGAGTCGGCCCAGATTGATTTGACTGACCCGGCACAAAAAGCCATTTTTGATGAAGCCACGCACTTTAACCCCGTCGATCTGGTATGCGGCCTTAAAGATCATCTTGGTCGTAAATATGACTTACCCGCTTATCGTGACCCACTAACAGGGTTCATTACGGCTAAATCGAAAGATGGAAAAGACTTAAAAGCGCAGGAGCTGCCGGGTCTTTGGAACGGCGCTATGGCCGATTGGAGCACGATCTTCGTTGAAGTGCCGCTCATTACGTTCAATCCGGTGAAGACCGTGAACGACCTCTTGCGGAAAGAACACCAACCAGAGTAAGGTCACGGTTTTTGGTATACGGCGATCCGTCGCTACGGTTGGCTGACGCGTAACACTGGCGACAGATCGCCGTATACCAAAAACCGTAAATCCATATTAAGCTGACATCCGATTTGATGTTGTGTCAATCAAGTCGGCCGTATTCGTCCCGATGGCTACTTCCTTTGTTTCGAGGGAGCCCAGATTCTGGAACGTCAGCAACGTTGTGTTTTCGTAAACGCCTAAGTTCGCATCCCGAACGCGCTCCATAATTGGCCGCAACATACAGGTTACCTCATCATTGCAGTCATCGCATTTAACGTAGAAATTAAACGACACGCAGGGAGTTGGGGCAATAGGGCCATCAATTACGCGTAGTACCTGTGCCAGGTTAACCCGGCCTGGGTCAACGCGCAACAGGTAGCCGCCACCTTTTCCTTTTTGGCTTTGCAGAATTCCATGATTTCGCAGTTCCAAAAGAATTGCCTCTAAGAATTTTTTCGGGATGTTTTCTTTCGCCGAGATATAGGAAATCAATACGGGTCCTTTTCCGTACTCTTCAGTCAAAACCTTCAGGGCTTTGATGGCATACTTAGCTTTCTTAGAGATCATTCGTTACGGTGACTTAAGGGTGATATGGTGAAATGGTGAGCCTGTTCCTGAAACATAATAGGCACGTATTATCTGGCAAATTAATAAGTACCTAATTATCAGCCAAAAAGTCGCCCTTTTTCTACAAAGAAAAATAGGCACGATACACTTGGTGGTCAATTCAGCTTATTAACACAAATTTATTGCCAAACACGTACAATTTACCTAAAAGTTCATGGACTTACTTGGGTATTAGACGCTAATTTAAATTAGAAGTAACAATAAAATATACTAATTACTGCCAACCAGGCGTAAATCTTCATGTATGAAGCAGTAACATAGCTCAATAGCAAACTCGCTGCCGCCTATGAAAGGTATGTATAGTATTCATCGAATGTAATTAGTTGCCTGTTTATTTGGTAAACGGTATCTTTTATAAAAAGAAAAAGAGCCGGAGCAAAGCCCCGGCCCTTTTTTGCGACACCAATATAAAATTTACTGATTACTTTATTTGTCGTAGTTAGCGTTCTGGGGGTCCCAGTTAGCCCAGCCTTTTGTCCAGTCGGTTGTTCCGAAGGCACCAATGAACGGCTCTTTGGTAAAGAAGGCATCAGCGCCCTTACCATCCCAGATTGCACCCGTTAATAAAGGCGAACCAGCCTGAGGAAGGAAGTTAGGCGCGGTCAGGTTAAAGCTAGCCGAGTTAAGCAGAAGCTTGGCAACATCGCTACTGGCAATAATCTGATTTTTATATGCTGCGGTATTGAAGAACGCCTGAGCCTGTGCGTCGGTGATCGCACCAGCACCGCGTACGGGTGTCGTGGTATTTGCAATCACAACCCCGTGTAATTGTAGAGCTCCGCTCGTTGCGTTATCCAGCGTACCTGTCGTACCGGTTGGTGCATCTAACCGCAGTCCTTCAGGATAACCAACAATCAATGAGTTGAAGATACTGAGCGACGTGTTCCGGCGAAGGTGCATGCCTGACTGATAAGGGCCGCTACCCTTTGACGCCGGTGCGTTTGAGGGTGCACCGCTAAAGGCGAAGTTACTCATATTGGCAAAAACTCCAGCCGTAAGTGGCAGACCGGCGTTAGGCCCCGTGGCGGGCAAACCCGGGTTGAAGTTGTCCGATTCAAAGCCGTTCGAAGCCGATTGGTCAGCTACATCCGTATCACGGAGCGAAAGGCCATACTGCACTTTACCAGACCAGCCCCAGTCAGTATCCCAATCGTCATCCCAACCCCGGAAAGCGATCAGGTTTTTCGCATTGACCGTACCACCAAACCATTCGTATGAATCATCACCACTGTAAGATACCTGGATGTGATCGAGCGTCGTTCCAGCACCTACACCATATAACGAAAGACCATTGATCTCGCTGTTGGCCAGCAAGGCAATGCCCCCGAACTCAATACGCACGTACTGCATGACACCCGAGTTGTCGTTAACATCGGAGTAAGAACCGACGGTACCTGGAAGACCCCCTTCAAAACCGGTTGCACTTGGCTGATTGACAGGCGCTTTCCCGAAGATTACGACGCCACCCCAGTCACCATAATTCCGTGAGCCAGCCGCTTTGTTCGAAGTAAACACGATTGGAGCTGACGCGGTACCGACGGCATTGATTTTAGCACCTGGCAGAATGATCAGCGTAGCGCCCTGCTGTTTGCCTGCCGGATCAACTTCTTTACCGCCCCCTTTGATAATTGTTCCAGCTTCGATAGTCAGCGTAGCTGGTGCTTTTACCTGAACAAAACCACGAAGGTAGTATATCTTATCTGCGGTCCATTTGGTATCGGCCGTAATATCGCCCGTTATTTCCTGGACTGGCTTATTTCCTAATTGAAAGGCCGTTGAGCTTGTTACGGTTGATCCGCCTGATGTTACTGCGATAGGCGTACCGGCTCCGGCAGGTACAACAACCGATAACGACGTTGTTGTGGCTCCGGTCACAGTCGCGGGAACGCCACCAAACGTGACGGTATTGCTGGCCGGTGTAGCACTGAACGCCGTACCTGTAATGACAACAGTTGAACCAACAGGTGCTGAGGATGGGCTGAAGCTGGTGATGCTCAGAACGGGAGCCGGTGTATCCTCATTTTTACAGGAGGAAACCGCCATAAATAAGCCCAGTACCACAGCTAGTGAGGGTAGCCAGGCCCGACGGAACAATTGAGGGAATTGCATAAACATTGATTTTTGTTTGAATTGGTCTTATTGAGATTGGGGTAATTACGGGATAACTGTCCGGCGACCGAACGTATAAATAGCGCTAACGGTATAGTAACTGCCCCGCTTGAACTTGCGAACCATCTGATCGGCACCGGCCGTTTGTGATGTTACGTCGCTGCCGATTTTGCCATCACGGTTGAAATCCTGGGCAAACCGAACGTTTTGGTTCAGGATGTCCTGAATACCCAAACGGAGTTCAACTTTCTTATTGAACTGCTTGGTCAGGTTCAGGTCAATGACATTGCGTGGCAGTTCATACACAGTCGGATTCTGGCTGTTTCCTACCGTAAAAATGCGTTGTCCGAAGACGTTGTACAGTACGTTCCACTGCCAGCCCGAATTAGGCGCGGCATAATAAACACCCGCATTGATGAGGTAAGGCGATTGACCGGCCAGAGCGCGTTTGGTATCGGCAATGCCCCGGATGTCGTACTGCTGAATGGTGCCGCTCAGGTCGGGAGCAGTCACAAAATCACCCACGTTGACCTGGCTTTTGATCAAGGATACATTACCAACGACCGACAGGTTTTGCAGAAAAGCACTAGCCGAGTTCTGGAATCCTTTTCGCACTTCTAACTCAATACCATAGTTCTGAGCCGACTGTGCATTGGTGAATGTATATGCCAGGCCATTGCCCTGAAATAGCAGGTACGATTCGATCGGATTCGTAAAATGCTTGTAAAAACCCGTTACCGATATCAGTTCATTAGCGCTTGGGTAAAACTCCCACTTGGCGTCAACATTCTGAATTTTAGCCGTTGTTAAGGTCGTGTTTCCCTGAATATCGGCCAACAGGTTAAAGTCGTAATAGTTAAACGGGGCTAACTCCCGGAATTCCGGCCGGTTTACCGACGAGGAATAGGCAAAGCGCAGGTTGGTCTTATCGGTGAGTTTGTAGGTGAAATTAAGCGATGGCAGCGGGCTGAAAATCCGGTTTGTTACCAGCCTTGTTTCAACGCCGTTGATGTTCGATTTTATGCCCTGATCGTTATACTCTCCGCGAAAACCAAGGGTCAGGTTTGCTTTAGGACCGAAATTAATATCGCCACTCACGTAGCCTGCCAGGTAGGAATTGAGTCCTTTATAGGCATCCCGGTCGCGTGTTCCATCCAGCAGCGAGAAGCCCCCTTCGGAACCCGTTACGTTTTCTGGCGCAAAGGCTGTACCAATGTCACGCTGCTTGGCAATCGACGCGCTCCCTACAGCCTGGTAGCCGTAGAAACGAGCTGCGTAATCCCGATTTTTCTGTTCAGCATACACGCCAAACCGGATTTTGTTCGGCTCGCGGTCGGTTGGGTTACCAAACGTGTGCTCACCATTGGCAATGGCCGAAATTACGTATTCATGTAGTTTTGAGTTGAACCTACCCACTTCGGTAGGTGTCGGATCATTTGGAGTAGCGATCTGGAAGGGAGCCAGTTGCCCATCGGTTCCTGTTGCGCCCGTTGCCCGTAGGTAACGCGCCCGTTTCCAATCTGGCTCCCAACGGCCCGTATAGCCAAAGCTACCAACCCAGTTGATTTTTGTCAACGGGCTAATCGAATGCTCACCGGCCAGTTGCGTCGTCAAAATACTCCGGTTCTCAAACCGTTCGGAGTAACTACGTACATCGTAGCCTTCGGCCACCTGAGCGCCCGTCCGGACAACCGTTTCTGTTGTGCTGAGCTGGTTGTACAGTGTTTTCCACTCCAAGGTAAAGTTAGGCGAGAACCGGGCCGACCAGTTGTGCAGAATGCCCAGGCGAGTCTGACGAGCGTAGTTGGCATCATTATACTGCTGTGTAACGGCATTGGCAATGGTGCCGTTGTCGTATAATTTGAGATCAATGTTCGAGAACTGGTTGGTCATCGCGTAGTTGATACTCGTCAGATTACTGACCCGCACACTACCGACGTCGAACCGACGACCTATGTTCAGGGCAAACCGAATATCAGGGGAGACGGACAAATCTTTTAAGCCCCAGGTATTCGGTAACAGACGAGCGTAAGAGGCTCGCTGCAAGGGATTCAATGAATTGAAATCGCCTGGCTTAGCCGGAAAACTGGTTGGAATCTGCTGGCTGGCGTCCCAAAGGCCCAGCGCGTTCAGGCCAGAACGGGTTTGAGATTGTACGGTCTGAAACGTTGTGTTGCCCCGATAGCCAATGGTCAAACCGGCATCCGTAAAATTCTGGTCGGGCCGACGCTTGGTATATATTTTGATAACCCCGCCCGCGAAATCGCCGGGAAGATCGGCCGAACCCGATTTGTAGACGATCATCCGGTCAATGATGTTGCTCGGCACCAGATCGAAGGAAAATGAACGGGTATCTACTTCGGTCGAGGGTGTAATGACATCATTGATCAATACTGAGTTATAGCGGGCCGCCAGGCCACGAATCAACACAAACCGATTATCGACGATACTAACGCCCGGTACCCGCCGGATGGCGGCAGCGGCATCCCGATCCTGCGATTTCTGAATCTGCTGCGCCGAGATACCAACGGCAATTGGCTTTAGTTGCTTAATTTCGGTAATAACGGCGATCTCGGTATTCGTTGCCTTATTGGCCCGAACCACCACTTCCTGAAGGGCAGTTCCTTCTTCGTCCAGTTCGGTATCTATGGCCGTTGTGTTACCCGATTCAACCCGAACATTTGGAATCTCTCTTGTTTTATACGAGACGTAGGAGATAACGATTTTGTGTGTACCGGCGGGTACATTGGCGAGGTTAAAATTACCTTCGATGTCGGTGGTGCTACCAATTTGCGTACCATCAACACGCACGGTACAGCCGATTAAAGATTCTTTTGTTTTTCCGTCTTTGACGGTTCCCCGGACAGTGCCGGTCTGTGCCCATAAGGCCGTAGACAGTAGAGAAAAAAGGACAAGTAAAACGTGACGGTTCATTTTTTTAGTTTTGGTATCGCTTTAAGCGCTGCAAAACTACCCGCCCAATGTTACGTCAATGTTACACGAATGTTAACTTTTAATACGTATTTAATAATACAAAACCTTGATAATCAATTTCGTATTACTCACTTAATTTCTTTACATTAAAGCCTTTGTATTCTTTTCTAATAAAATATTTTTCAGAAAAAAGACTTTATATCCAAATTTTATTTGGATATGGAAAGCGTTAAACGCTAAAAGTTACCTTCCTATCATAGATGAAATACTTACTCTACCGTAGATCTGTAGTAAGCTAAAAAAGACTCGATAATGGCTCTAAAACAAGGCTTTCAGGGCGCTACAGGCCTTTAATTGCATTTTAACCCCAACGCCGTATATCGTAATATTGGCGTAACAGCCTTCATCTGGATAAGCGTGAATTTTGCACTGAAAATCACCAATCTACTAAAAGATGAAATTTTTTCGTTCTACTTCACTACTTGTACTATTTCTAGTTATCGCTTTTTCAACAACGTGGGCGCAGGTAACCACCAGCGGTCTCAGCGGTCGGATCATCGACACCAAGAAAGAAGCGTTAGTGGGAGCAACCGTGCAGGCGACCTATACACCCACCGGCACGAAGTACGCAGCCGTGACGGATGTGGAAGGCCGCTTTCGGATCAATAACATGAATGCCGGTGGCCCTTACGAGATCGTTGTGACCTACGTAAGTTACAAGACCGAAACACAGTCGGGGGTTACCTTACAACTGGGCGAAACGACCAACCTGAACATTACGCTTCAGGACGCCAGCACACAGTTATCCGAAGTAGTTGTGAAAGGCAATCGCGAAGGCGATAAGCAAGGGGCAGGTATCAGCGTAAACAGCGAAACCATCCGTCGGCTGCCCACTATTTCCCGCAGCCTGACCGACATGACCCGCCTGTCGCCACAGGTGAACAACAATAATTCCTTCGCTGGTACTAACTTCCGGTACAACAACGTAACCATCGACGGCGCCATTAATAACGACGCCATTGGGTTCAGCCCTTCGCTCGGCGGTTCTACCGGTACGTCGGGGCAACCCGGTTCAAGTACCCGCACCAACCCCGTCAGCCTCGACGCCATACAGGACATTCAGGTAGCTGTGGCTCCGTTCGATGTTCGGCTGGGTAACTTTTTGGGTGGCTCGGTCAATGCGGTAACCCGCAGCGGTACCAATGAAGTAACGGGTTCTATATACGGATTTGGTCGTAATGCCACGCTGACCGGTGCCTGGAACGGCGCATCGAATGCCAAAGAGAAGCTCCCAAGCACATTTCACGAGTACCAGACAGGTGTACGGGTGGGTCTTCCCCTGATCAAAAACAAACTGTTCTTCTTCACGAATGAAGAAATTACCCGTCGGCAGGATCCCGTTCAGTTCCAGGCGGGTTCACCCAGTTCGCTCATCAAAGATGTAGCCCTGGCTCAGCAGCTTAGCGATTTCGTAAAAACCAACTACGGTCTTGACGCGGGCTCAGCCGGTGACTATGCCATTTATTCCAACAGCACTAAGTTTTTCAACCGCATTGACTGGAACATCAATGAAAAAAATCAGCTGACGATCCGTAACAACACGGTATTCTCCGAAGCGACAAACCTAGAGCGTGACGCGCAGAACTTCCGGTTTGGCAGTATCGACTACAAACAAACCAACAACCAGAGCAGCACGGTTGCCGAATTGAAAAGCCAGTTCAGCGGCCGGGCGTCGAACAGCCTGATCGTTGGCTATTCGAGTGTACACGATTACCGCAATACACTGGCCAATGTCCGCACCTTCCCCCAAGTGGAAATTGGCTACAACGGCGGAACGATATTCTTGGGAAATGACCGGGAAGCATCGGTGTTCAATATGCGTCAGAAGACGTTTGAGCTGACCGATAACTTTACGTTCTATCTAGGCAAAAACACGTTTACGCTGGGTACGCACAACGAGTTCTATACCATTGATTACGGATTTGTCAATTCGCCAAACGGCCGGATTTCGTACCGTAGCCCGGCTGAATTCCTGGCGAAACTGCCGAACCGGGTGCGTGGCTCGTACCCGTTCTCTGACGCGACGAATAACCTGGATAACCAATTCAACAATCCCTACGCGCACTTCAATGTCAACCTGATGAGTGCCTACTTGCAGGATGATATTCAACTGACCGATAAGTTAAAGATTTCACCGGGTGTTCGCTTCGACTATTCAGGGTTGCCTACTAAACCAGCGCTGAGCCCACTGGTGACGAGTTCGGCAGGTGATCCGGCCAACATGGGTAATACCTACAGCTTTACGCCCCTGAACCAAATCAAGAACAACTTCCTGAATAACGTTCAGATTTCGCCCCGCTTAGGCTTCACCTTTGATGCCAATGGCGATAAGAGCCTGGTTGTCCGGGGTGGAACGGGCCTGTTTACGGGTCGTATTCCCTTTGCCTGGCTAGGATATGCCTTTTATAACAATGGTGTAGGTTATGGCGCTTATGATTTCAACAACAACGCCACCGCTACCACCAAACTGGTGGGTGATCCACTCGTGCCCAATGGGGGCTTGCTGATCAATAACAACCCGGCAAACGGCGGTGTAACCCGTACCCAGGTAGACCTGATCGACAATAATTTCAAAATGCCGCAAATGTTCCGGAATAACCTGGCCGTCGATTATGTGGTAGGAGGCTATAAATTAACGGTCGAGGGCTTATATACGAAGGTGATTCAGGATTTACAATTTCAGCAGGTCAACACGAAAGATGTCGTTCGGTATTACAGCTACGACACGCAGCACCAGCAGCCCATCTATGTAGCAGCCAATGGCTCGGCCGGGGCGCAGCGCATTGATAACAATTTTGCCAATGCCTACATGCTGTCAAATACGAACAAAGGCTATCGGTATAGCTTAACTGGACAAATCCAGCGGAACTTCCCATTTGGCTTCGGGTTCTCAACGGCCTACACCTACGGAAAATCGTTCGATATCACGAATGGCATTCGGAACTCGATGGAATCAAACTGGCAGTTGAACCAGTCATTGACGCCAAACAACCCGCAACTGGGCTACTCGAACTTCGACATCCGGCATCGGATTGTGGGTACCGTGAATTACCGTCAGATCTGGAATCCACGAAATGCGACCACCGTTACCCTGTTTTACTCGCTGCAATCGGGAACACCGTTCTCCTGGGGCTACGTTAACACGACCATTGATGGAACGGGGCAAGCCAATAGTTTAGCGTACATCCCGCGTGACTTGACCGAAGCGCAAAAGCTGTTGCCAACAGGCACCCAGGCGGCTGACTTCATGGCTTTCGTTGAATCGGATTCGTACCTGAAAACACGAAAAGGAACGTTTACTGAGCGTAATGCTGCTCGTACGCCCTGGAACAATACCATGGATTTGCGTTTCCTGCACGAGTTCAAACTGAAAGGCCGTCAGTCGATTCAAATTAGCTACGACATCATCAACTTCCTGAATCTGCTGGATAAAAAGCTGGGGTATTCTTACTTCGCAGCCAATACCTTCAACTCGACAGGGTCTATTGGCCTGACGCGGGCGACCAACCCAACCTCTGGCGATCCAACGTTTACCTGGAGTGCGCCATCTACGCCCTACTCAATTGATCCGCTGGGTTCACGCTGGCAGATGCAGATCGGTGCCCGATACACGTTCTAAGAGTTGCTTCTTGCTTCCTCAATGCAAAATGCCCGGCTAGCCGGGCATTTTGCATTGAGGAAATAACAGGGTTTGTTATTGACGGAAAATTTAACGGCATTTTTTGTCATGCTGACGCAGGAACCATCCTAAAGTTTTCTGCGTCAGCATGACAAAATTCAGACTTACTCAAAAGCTTGAACAGACCTAAAAGAAAAAAGCCAGAACAATGCTCTGGCCTTTCGAACGACACCAATATGATTATAACGGATAGTTTGTGTGTTGAGACAAACTGTATGACAAAGTTACCATCCAGCTATTAAGTAAACGTTATGACAGTGTTACGGGCAGATTACGTTTAGAATAGCAACTTAATCCAGTATCCCATTAGGTACCTTACCCCTACTGTCTTTCCAAAACCCGTTCACAAACGTGTACTTGATCTGATTTCCCTTCATCAGCAGGAAAGTCGGGATTTGCTCCAGTTGGAGTGGTTGAGCAGGTAGCTCGCCATCCAGAAGCAAATGCACAGCCTGATTTGGAAAGCTGTCTTTGGTAGCTTGCCGTACCTTAAACGCAACCACACCGTCTCGGTGAAGAGCGGGCAAATCCAGTTTATCCAGATCGGCGGGGGATTCCAGAGGATCGGTATGAACCCGAGCGGGTACCAGTGTCAGGCCTGTCGCATCGATTTCGTCGATGCCATAAAACGTCGACAAATCCCCAATGTCTTCAATGGTGCTTTTGTACTGAAACTGTTTACTGGTCTTGTCGTTGACCTCGTCATAATTAATTCCCACGTCAACCGTAACTGGTTTGCCTTCGCGGACAACCGTTGCATTGCGAATGAGGAGATCGAATAACGCCCGGCCATTTTCCGGAATAGCCAGGTAATCTGCTTTGGATTCCTGCCGGTATGAACCATCGGCAATGGCTTTGAGCGCCGACAGAATCGCGACGAAATTCAGCCGCCGAATCGCCATTTTTTCAGAATCGCCTTTGTAGCCTCCCGATTCGATCAAAATCAAGGTTGTTCCCCACTTTTGAATATTATCCCCAAAAGCGCGTGGCTCAAATTCGTCGTCATAGCGGGCAATCTGGCCGGGAATAAACGGCTGTAAAACCCGATTCATGCCTGCAATCAGCTGCATAGACCGCTGTCGAACGTCATTGATATTCCGATCTTCGTCATAGGCCGTTGCCAGAAACGACATAACCGCCTGCTTCCCCGTTTTTCCAACGCTGTAGCGGGGGCTCTGGTCATGAAGGTTAAACCCAACCAGCGGTTGCAGCGTTTGCTGCATGCGTTTGAGCAAAGTTCCCTCCGGTGTTTGCAGACGAAGGGCATCCCGATTCATGTCGATATCCGTAGCCGTCCGGCGCTGAAACCGCTCGGCACCGTCCGGATTGAGCATCGGCAGAAAGTAAAGCGTCGTCTTTGACAGAATAGTCTGCCGAAACGCGTCGAAGCCATCACCGTGGGCGCTCAGAAAGTTGAATATATCGAACAAGGCCATGGTGGCGGTCGCTTCATCGCCGTGCATCTGGCTCCAAAGCAATACATTGGTTGTTCCTGTTCCCGCTTTAACCTGATAAATAGCTCGTTTCTCCAGCGACTCCCCTACCTGGCTCACCGACAAGGGCTGGGCTATGGCCTGTAGCAAAGGCACAATGTCGGCATGCTTGAAACGCCGGTGTGTAAGGCTTTTTTCCTTGTAGGTTTCGTGTGCGTCATGGAGCTGACGGGCTACCTCCTGGGCTTGCAACTGAGTCGAAATCATTAGCATTGAAAATAGAAACAGGAAGAGCTTCCTCATAATTTTTGTCCAAACCAAAGTCCCGCGGCCGAAGCGACCAGGCACAGAATCACATTCAGGCCAATGTTGAGCAAAGCAGCCCCCAAACGGCCATTTTGCGCCAGTAAAACCGTGTCATTACTAAAACTTGAGAAGGTACTGAGCCCACCACAAAAGCCCACCCCGATGAGCAGACGCGCTTCTTCGCCCGCCGACCGGCCAATTACCCAACTGACAATAGCGCCCAGCACGAAACTAGCCACTACGTTCACGAGCAGAATGGCCGTAGGAAACGGTGAACTCGCGAATGTGACAGGTATCAGTCGGCCAAGCGCATAGCGTAGTACACTTCCCAGCCCACCCCCGAAAAAAACCAGCACGTAAGCGTTCATCAGCAAGGCTCTCATGTTGGCAAACTTACGAAAAACCGGGATGCTGGCAGACAGAACCAGTCGTAGAATCACAAATGGGCCATTTTTTTCGCTATCATTGTAAAATAGCCCATCCTATCCTTTCTTGCTCCTGCCTGCTATGGCTCAAAACCAACTTAAAAAATTACTAGGCGTCGGCTTCGGTGTGGCCGTTACAATTGGTGGCACCGTGGGCACAGGCATTCTGCGAAAACCTGGTCCCATTGCCCAGGATATTGGCAATCCAACATTGATTATTGGCGTCTGGCTGGCGGTTGGTCTCTATGCACTGGCGGGGTCGCTGTCTGTCATGGAGCTGGGCACCATGCTACCCAAAGCCGGCGGCTGGTACGTATATGCCCGACGGGCCTTTGGCAATTATGCCGGGTTCATTATCGGAATCAGTAGTTGGCTGGGCAGCGTCTCGGCAATGGCTTTTGGGGCCGCTGTTATGAGTGAATACATCGGCTTGCTATCGCCCGCGTTGGTGGATTATCAGCAAAGTATGGCCATCGGCATTCTGGTTGCTTTTGTTGCCTTTCACTCGTTGGGAGTACGATTGGCCAGCCGGGCGCAGGAAATAATGAGTGTGTTGAAAGCGGTTGGTCTACTGGCCTTTGTGGTTATCTGCTTTGTGGTCACGCCAGACAAACCCATAACGGCTACTGCCGTCCGGCCCCTGGCGGAAGGCGGTCTCTGGGTGGGTATTCTGGCCGCCCTTCAGGCGGTCTTTTATACTTACGATGGGTGGCATACAGCCGCTTACTTTACCGAAGAAGACGTCGACCCCAGCCGCAACTTACCCCGCTCCATGATTCGGGGAGTCCTCCTGATTATTGGGATCTACCTATTCGTCAATCTGGCGTTGCTCTACGTATTGCCGATGTCGGCCCTTGCCGCGTCGAAGTTACCGGCCGCTGATGCAGTTCAGCTTTTATTCGGGCCAGGAAGCGCCAAGGTTGTTACCTTCCTGTTAATGATCTCGATCATGGGCATCATCAATGCCCAGATCATGTTCAATCCGCGCGTTATCTTCGCCATGGGCCGCGACGGTTTGTTTTTCCGGTTTGTTACGCACGTCAATGCGGGAGGCACGCCAACCTACGCGACCATTCTGACAGCCTCGGCGTCTGTTCTGATGATTCTGACCAATACCTACGGGAAGCTGTCCGACATTGCTACGTTTTTCTTCGTGCTTTGTTACGCGTCGTGTTTTGCCGCGCTGATTCGCCTTCGGCAAACGGAACCGGACCTTGAACGCCCGGTCCGGGCCTGGGGCTACCCGTTTTCAACCTGGACGTTGCTTGTTGCCTCTCTGGCTTTTCTCCTCGGCGTCGTCATCGGCGACTTTTCGAGCAGTTTGTATGCGCTGGGCTTCGTCGCCGTCAGCTATCCGGTTTATCGGCTGATAAAAGCCAGGTAAACGTCTTGTTAGCGACTACATCCGTTCGTGAATTTCCTTCAATAGATCGGCCGTGCGTCGGCGGATTTCGCTGACGGGCTGGATGAAGTTGTTATGCATAATGCTGAAATAAAGGAGCTTATTGCGCTTCGTTAGCACATAGCCACTCAGGTTGTAGACACCTGTCATGGAACCGGACTTGGCAAAGATATAAGGCTTCCCATCAGCCGCCATACTTCGCAATGTTCCCGACTGACCAGCGGCTGGCAATAACGTAAATAGGCGTTGCTGAGGCACTTTAGCATAAATTCGGCCAAGCAAGCCAATTAACACATTGGGTGTGAACAGGTTATAGCGAGATAAACCGGAGCCGTCTACCCACCTGACCGGGCTTTTCGCCGTAGCAGAATACTGTAGGCTATCGGCAATTCGTCGTAGTTCAATCGTGGGGTTGAGCTGCGTCGGCTGTTGTTCGGCTGAAGCCATAAATAAAACCTGTTCCGCAAACTGATTATCACTCACATGAAGCATTCGCTTGTAGAGCGAGTCAGTGGATGAACCGCGTATAAGCCGGGCGTTTGGGAAAACCGGTAGGTTTACAACGCTCACGGGTCGATGAAGGGTATCGGCCAATAATTGAGCGACTACTACCGCCGACCATCTAAACGGCACGTCCTGCCGGGCCGTTTTACCGGCTGCCGGTCGCACAAACTGATTCGTAAATTCAGCCCGGTGCACACCACCTGTTGCGGTAGCTATAGACTGCGTACTATCGATAAACCGGTGCGGCAGCGTTGTACTTTTTGTGAAACGGACCACATTGCCATAGATCGGCATGGGCGCTAACTCCGGCGAGTAGTCATCGTTATAATCATCCCAGGCCCATCCCGCTCCGAAACGCGGCCCTTCATAATTAGCGGGCGAATAAAACAGTCGTTCGGGGCGATTTCGCAGAAAAGCCAGTGCCGTGGTATCGGGTAAGTCAGGATGCAGCAGCAGGGGATTTCCTGTACCCCAAAAAATCAGGGAGTCGTTTCGGACGGCGTAACGCAGTACGGGCAGCGAATCCCGAAGCGACAACAGTCCGGCATAGAAACTAAACAGCTTCGTATTCGATGCTGGCGTAAACGGCTTATCGGCATTGTGTTGAATCAATGCCCGCCTTTGCGCAGGATCGTACACCGCCACGCCCGTAAAGTGATCTGTGTAGATGGACTTTGTCTGCAGTTCACGACTTATACGGCGCGCTGGCGAACACCCGACCACAACGAGCACGAGAAGAAATGGTAAGGCTACTTTCATAGTTTCTTAGGCTGGCGCCGATACGGTTTCCCGTATCGGCGCCAGCCCTATCACTTACTTTTTGACGAGTTGCTCACCTGGTAATAACCACACTCCGCGTGCCGACTGTCCATAGAAACTAGTGCCAAAGGGAATCTCCTGCCGACGCATACGCCCATTTTTCAACCGCACATTAACCACCGTGGTCTGTGCATCAACGGGCATGAACGTTTGTGGCTGTTGAATGGCAAATAGGCGCAAGGGACCCCGGTTTTCGGTCACAGCCACCTCACAACGGCCCTGTGGATTAGGGAAGTTAACCATCGCTTTGGCGTTGCCGGGCACAAAGAAACCCGACTGAGCGATTGTTAGGGGTAAAAAGCCTCCTTTCCCATCGCCTTTCAAAACCAGCCCGTTCATAGCGTCCATGCGTCCGGCTACCAAATCGCTACCGTGCTCATTACCAACCAGCACTGCATCGAGGTTACCGTCGCCGTCCACATCCTGAGCCAGCATACCAAACAGCGGAGCGGTTTGTGCCATAATAGGCAACGGATGAACGTCGAATTTGCCATTTCCTTTGTTTTCGATGTAGCTACTGGTCAGATAATTGGCTGAAAGCTTCAGGGCCTGGCCCCGCTCTTCATCGGTCAGTATCTGGCTCATGGTCGCTTCACCAAAGGGGGCGTATTTAATGAATCGGCGTTTGATACCAATCATCTGTTTCACCATATCATCCCAGCCGAAATACGGGTATTCTTCGTATTGACCTTTGGCGTTTTTGAAATAGACCGAAGGAAAGGCGTCGTAAAAGCCGTTATTGTCGAAGTCGCCCGCGTAGATACGAACGGGTCGTTCGGTGCTGGCCCGGAACAGCGTATTTTGGCCCATGTTCCCCGCGAGGTAGTCTATATCGCCGTCATTATCAAAATCGCCGGGGGTCAGTGAATTCCAAAAACCCACTTTATCCGCTAGGCCACTATTATCCAGAGGTTGTAAATGGCCTTTCACGTTTTTGAGCATGGTTAAAGGCGCCCATTCACTGGCCAGCATCAGGTCAACATAGCCGTCATTATCGTAATCTGTCCAGAGTGCATCACAGGTCAAACCCGCTTTCGTCAATGCAGGGGCCAGTTGTGCCGTTACATCGGTGAAATGCGGCTTGCCTTTTTCCCCCGCTTTGTCCGAATGATCGTTGCGAAGCAGGTAACTGGGTACGCCCACCGGGTATTTATACGGTTCAACCCGCCCGCCGACGAACAAATCCAGGTCGCCATCCTTATCGAAGTCGGCGGCTTTCACGCAGGAGCCATTTACCCGAAAATCAGGCAGCGCATTAGGATCCAGGGTAAAGTTGCCCTGACCATCGTTCACATACAGGCGGTGGCGCATGGCCTCGGCCAGTTGCTCGGACGAGAATTCGGGGCTACCACTGGCTGCGTATAGATCAAGGTCGCCGTCCGCATCCGCATCGAATAGCAACAAGCCTGTATCCTCAGCCAATTTTGTTGGCAGCGGTTTCAGGATGAAGTGCCCGTTCTTTTGCTGCAAGAGCAGTTCCGTCGAATACTTGGAACTACCGCCCACCACCAGATCGGCCAGGCCATCGCCGTTCACATCGCCGACAGCCAGCGCCGGTCCATATTCGGTGAGTTTGTGCAGAAGCGTTTTTTGTCCGTTAAAGTCTATGATATCGGTTTCTTCGTGCCGATACGTAACCCCCAGGTCGGCGGTCACGTCTTTCAATAATGGTTGGGTTACCGGGCCGTTCGATACTGCCGGGGCTGGCCGGGCGTCTGTCGCTTTGAGCGTAATGGTTTGGTCGGCGTTGACACTCGGGAGAATTTGAACTCGCCCGCCCGGCCAGGTTACTTTCAGGTTTTTGATGGTTGTCGTTGCGCCCAGGCCAAAATGCGCAACGGGCTCCACACTGGACAGAAACCCCCGATAAGGCGTATGTTCATAAAATTCCTTATGCCCATTTGGCAACTCATATTCGATAGTGGCACCGAGCCCCATCCGATTAGCCCCCTCTCCCTGAAACTGAACCCGCAGATAGTGCGCCTTATCGGATTTTTTATCGACCAGCGTATTGCGGTACACAAAGGCTTCGTCGTCGATATTATTGACAATGTAATCGAGATCACCATCTCCGTCGAGGTCAGCATAGGCGGCACCATTGGCAAAGTTCGGCTCACTCATACCCCAGAGGTCCGTAACATTTTCGAAGGCAGGGCCACCCGACCGGGCATCGCCCCGGTTTCGATACGCATAGTCACTTACCTTCACCCGAGGCATTTTTTCCGTCAGGCCTTTCCGAAGTTCGTCACTCAGGTAGGTGTTTACCGAACTGTAGTAGTTTGTAAAGTCCCGGTCGGTCACGTCGCGAGGGAACCCATTGGTAACCAGCAAGTCACGGTAGCCATCGTGGTCAAAATCAGCTAGCAGGGGCGACCAGCTCCACTCCGTTTCGGCTACACCGGCCAGCATACTGATTTCGCTGAAAATCGGCATGTTGGCGTGTGACGTGTCCGAAGGCCGTACACCCTGGTTGAGTTGCAGCGTGTTGCGGGCATACTGGTGTTCGTAGCCCATACGGTCCCATTCCTGGTAAGCGAAATAACTACTGGGGCCCATCAGGCTCTTTTTCCGGAGGTTATCCTCGGGCAGCATATCCATCACGATGATGTCGGCCAGCCCATCGCCATTAATATCGGCCACATCATTTCCCATAGCCGACGAGCTGGTATGCTTGAATGCTTCATGAGCCCGGTTCGTGAACGTGCCATCGTGGTTGTTGATGTACAGCACATCACTACTGGCAAAGTCATTTGTCACGTAAATATCTTTCCAGCCATCGCGGTTGATGTCGCAGATATTCACGCCAAGGCCGAAGCCCTCTGCCAGCGTACCGGCCTGCATCGTTACGTCCGTGAAAAATGCATGCCCCCGTTTTGGATCGAAATCATTCCGATACAGTCGGTCCGTATTGGGCGATGTACCATCATTGACTCGGGCGCGTAAGTTGGTTGGACTCCGCGGGTCGGCAATTTGATCAACCAGAACGAAGAGGTCCAGATCGCCGTCGTTGTCGTAATCGAAAAAGGCAGAGTGAGTCGAGAAGGTTGTGTCGGCAATGCCATAGTCGGCCGCCATCTCCCGAAACTTTGGGGCTCCGTCCGTATCATTCCCCTGGTTGACATACAGCAGATTCGTCCGTTGGGTGGCTTTTTTATGCAGTGTTGTGGATATATACACGTCCAGCTTCCCATCTGCATTCACGTCTACCACCGATACGCCCGAGCACCAGTGACCACCGCCCTGTACACCAGCCGTTTGGGTAACGTCTTTGAAATGCAGGCTTCCGCCACCCGCTTCGGTTTCATTGATGTACAACCGATTAGAAACCTGATTTCCGGCAAAAAATACGTCGGGTTTTTTATCACCGTTGAAATCGCCGACACCAACGCCCCCACCATTGTAAATGTACTGGTAGTTGAGAATATTGAGGGTGTCGCTATCGGTAATGTTATTGGCGAAAGTAATTCCCGTTTCGGATGAATTGAGCCGTTCAAAAAGGGGCTTTTCACGGCAGGCAGAGAGTAAGAACAGAAACACGACAGGCAGGAGCCAGACGCCGTTTCGATAAAATCGTTTCATGAAATAGATAATGCCCATTACGGTGGCAGAATTAGCAGATTATCTTGCAATTTACCCACAAAAAACGCCCGAAAGATAGCTCAGTCTATTTTTTGTCTCTTGATTCGTAAAGCGTTGGCCGCGATCCCCCAATCATTGCCCAAACTTGACTGGTTTTTTGTTTCTGTTTCGCAGGCGGGCCAGGGCTGGCTGCACGGTATCGCGTTCCACAAAAATCATAGCCAGCAGATACAGTCCGAACAAAGCCATGTGTGTGGGCACGGCCACCCAGAGATTAGCAATGGGAAACTGCCAGGATGCGTAAATCAGAAGCCCAGCGCTGAGCAGGTAGCCAACGGCCGACCGGACGTGGTAAGGAACAGGGTAATATTTTTCGCCCAGTACGTAACATAAAGCCATCATAATCAGGCTGGATACCGAAAAGGCGACGGCACAACCCATATAGCCAATCACGGGTATGAGCAGCACGTTGAGTACGATGGTTACCCCGGTTCCGATGACAGTGATCAGTGTGCCGTAGCTGGTTTTATCCGTTAATTTGAACCAGAACGAAATGTTGTAGTAGACGCCCAGCAACAAATTGCCCAGCAGCAGCAGCGGGACAACATTCAGCCCGACTCGGTAAGCTTTCGACCGTAAAAACAACTGACCCAACAAATCGAGGTTTAGGCTGACAGCCAGCCAAATCAAGGCACAAACGATGATGAACCATTTTGTCACATTAGCCAGCAACGTTGGTGCATTCTTATCCTCTGCCTGGGAGAAAAAGAATGGATCGGCGGCAAATTTAAATGACTGAATTGCCAGCGCCATAAAAACCGACAGTTTCAGGCAGTTCCCGTAAATGCCCAGCACTGCTTCGGCCGATAAGCCCGGATAAAAGTTGGGTGGCAGCAAATGCCGTAAAAATAGCCGGTCGGTTAGCAGGTTCAGCACACTGGCCAGGTTGGTCAGCATGATCGGGAAAGCATAGGCAATCAAGATCCGAGCCTGTGGGCCATTGAGCTGAAAGCGGTAGCCGGAAAATGCTTTTCGGATGATGATGAAATAGAGGGCGTTCCCCAGCAAATTCGACAGGAACGTATAACCTGGTCCAATTTTCGGATCGTAAATAAAGCTGGCTACGGGTTGCAGAGCCGCCAGGTATTTGCCCTCATAAATATCCTTCGCAATAATCAGGAAAAACAGATTCAGCGCGACGACAATAACGATGTTGATGATTCGGGCGCTCACAAACTCACGAACTCGATTTTCGACCCGTAAGCGGGCAAATGGAATGGCTACGATGGCATCGATGGCCACCAACAGCGCCGACCACTGCACAAATCGCTCCTGGCCAGGGTAATGGAGCCAGTTGGTTATGGGCGTAGCCAGACTGTACAGTAAAATAGAGGAGGTGACGCTGATCAGAACAACAATGCTCAGCGACTGGTTGAAAATACGCTTCTTTTCGGCCTCCGGCTGGTCTTTGGAACGGGCCATAAATCGAAAAAAAGCCGTTTCCAGCCCTAGGGTATAGACAACGAGCAGCACGCCAATCCAACCGTAGAGTTCCACATTCGACGCCATAGCCGATGGCTTCTGGAACGCATAGGTCTGAATGGGAACCAGCGCGTAGTTGAGCAAGCGCGCCAGAATCGTACTGATTCCGTAAAGAGCCGTGTCGCTCGCTAATTTTTTAAACGTACTCATGTAGAGAAGAAATACTTACCCGCTCGGTTTGGCTTTTGTGCTCCGGGCTGACAAAGTTAAGACCTTTGGTTATCTTTGCACTTCCAGTTGACGCAGTTACGTGACTGTTTCACATAATTGGACAACCCAATAGTCAACAGCCGCAACGCTGTTCCAATCGACCTCATGTCTCTCAAAATCTCCTCCGCGCTGATTTCCGTCTTTTACAAAGACGGTCTCGAACCTTTAGTCCGGCTGTTGAACGAACAGAACGTCAAACTATATTCGACGGGCGGCACACAAACATTTATTGAGCAACTCGGCATTCCCGTAACGGCCGTTGAAGACCTGACCGGCTATCCATCCATTTTTGGCGGTCGGGTCAAAACCCTGCACCCAGCCGTCATGGGCGGTATTTTGTACCGGCGGGATGTACCCGAAGATCTGGCTCAGGCCGAGCGACACCAGATCCCTCCCATCGACCTGGTTGTTGTCGATCTGTATCCGTTTGAAGAAACGGTCGCATCGGGTGCGTCGGACGACGATATTATTGAGAAAATTGATATTGGCGGCATTTCGCTGATTCGGGCGGCTGCCAAAAATTACAACGATGTGCTGATCGTTTCCTCACGCAGTCAGTATACCGACGTGGTGACGCTGCTAACCCAGCAAAATGGATCGACGGAACTAAACGACCGGCGGCAATATGCCGGAAAAGCGTTTGCCGTAACGTCGCAATACGATACAGCCATTCAGGCTTATTTTGCTGGAAATACGCAATCAGCGGAAACGGACGGACCTATATATGACTTCAAGAAACTGTCGGCCAACCACCTTCGATATGGCGAGAACCCGCACCAGCAGGCAACGTTCTACGGCGACCTGGAAGCCATGTTCGAGAAGCTGCACGGCAAAGAATTGTCCTATAATAACCTGGTCGACGTTGACGCCTGTGTAAACCTGATCGATGAGTTTGCCAATTCGGATGGCAGCGCCTTTGCCATTATCAAACACACGAATGCCTGTGGTATTGCCACCGCTCCAACCCCAAAGGAAGCTTACCTGAACGCGCTTGCCTGCGATCCGGTGTCGGCATTTGGTGGCGTGGTGATCACAAACGGACCCGTCGATCTGGTAACGGCCGAGGAGCTGAACAAGCTCTTCATGGAAATTCTGATTGCGCCCGATTATGCACCAGAAGCGTTGACGTTGTTGAAGTCGAAGAAAAATCGAATTCTGCTGAAGCGCAACGCCATTAACCTGCCTACTGTTATGTTCAAAACGATTCTGAACGGCGTACTGGAGCAGGACAAAGACAACCAGACCGAGGCAACCGACCAATTCAACGTTGTGACGGAAAAAGCGCCAACCGAGAGCGAAAACCGGGCACTGGAATTTGCGTTGAAGGTGTGCAAACACACAAAATCGAACACGATTGTGCTGGCAAAAGAAGCCGGTCCGTTATACGGTCAGCTTCTGGCGAGTGGCGTTGGGCAAACATCGCGTGTGGATGCGCTGCGCCAGGCCATTGACAAAGCGCATTCATTCGGCTTTGATCTGGCTGGATCGGTTATGGCTTCAGATGCGTTTTTTCCCTTCCCCGACTGCGTCGAAATAGCGGCTCAGGCCGGCATCACGGCCGTTGTGCAACCGGGGGGCTCCATTCGTGATCAGGATTCGATCGATTATTGCAATCAACACGGTCTGGCGATGGTTACGACGGGCGTGCGGCATTTCAAACATTAATCATTCGTCAGGTTGAACAGGCTGGCCTGTTCAACCTGACGACACTCCATTCCATGCGACTACTGTACACGATCTGGTGCGCGACTTATTTTGTGGTGTTATACCTATTTCTGTTCCCGATCCAGTTTGTGTTTTTGCAGCGTGACGCCTGGAAGCCACTAGCCCATAAGATTAATTACATTTGGGGAATCCTCTTTTTCCTGGGCGTAGGCATACCGGTTCGGGTTGAGTACCGATTCAGGCCAGAACCGAACGGAGTTTACGTTTTCTGTGCGAACCACTTCTCTTATTTGGACATAGCGGCCATGGGAGTAATCGTCAAGAATTTTTACGCCTTTGTCGGAAAAAGTGACGTAAAAAACATTCCGTTGCTGGGGTATATGTTTGCGAAACTGCACGTACAGGTCGATCGCGATCAGCCAAACAGCCGCGCGTATTCACTGGCTAAATCCATTCGAACGCTGGCCTCCGGACGGAGTATTATGATTTTTCCGGAAGGGGGCATTCGCGCTCCTAAACCGCCCCAGATGGTCCCGTTCAAAGACGGTGCCTTTACGATGGCCATTCAGCAGCAGGTGCCCATTGTACCCGTTACGCTGTTGAATAATTACCAGATTTTGCCGGATAAGAGTCCAATACGTTTTCACTGGCATCCTCTTCGGGCGGTCATTCACCCGCCCATCGAAACGGCAGGTATGACGCAAGACGACGTAGAGCGCCTGAAAGAAGAAACGTATAGCATTATAGACAGGGAATTGATGAAAGCCAGGAAAGTAACGGCTTAGTCCTGTACGTTCACCGCTAGGATGAACCAGCCATTCGCTCTTTCACTCATTCTCTCATTCACTCATTCTCTCTTTATTTATGAAAGTAGATCAGGAAACACTGCATAAAATTGCCCACCTCTCCCGGCTTGAGGTTAAGCCCGAAGAAGAGGCTGCCTTGCTGAATAGCCTGAATGGCGTATTGACCTGGATGGAGCAATTAAATGAGATTGATACAACCGGCATTGAACCGCTCACGCATATGTCCGCCGAGACGAACGTGCTACGCGAAGATGTGGTAGCCAATCATCTCTCCCGCGAGCAAGCCCTTATGAATGCGCCCCAGCATGACGACCAGTTTTTTGAGGTACCTAAAGTGCTGGAATAGAGGTGAACTGAGCTTATCCGGTGTCGTCGCTGTATTGTTTCTATAGCCGCCTGGCTAGGCTTACCTCGGGCTGTGTCCTCACGGACCGCTCACCCGGATGGTCTTGGTCAGGGCGGTCCGTGAGAACACGGACCGAGGAGTCGGTGTCAGTTTCTCAAAACCGCTCTATGTCGGGTTCTTAAACCCGACATCACGGGTAGGACACAAACTGTGGAGACGCGATCCAATAAACTCACTCGGTAGGGCCGGCAAATTTTAGCCCGACAATGCCGATAGTGATCAGGAGAATGAACAGCAGTTCGCTCCACGACCAGCTCAGCTTCAGCCAGAACACATCGGAGGCTTTTAGAAAGACCAGCGTTAGCGCCATCCAAACGGCAAAAGCGGTTGTGGTGGGTATGGCCCGCATGGCAATAGCCAGCAAAATGGTATTGACAATTCCGAAAAAGACATAGGCAATCCAGGGCAGCAAGATGGGCCAACCCACGTCAGCGCGATAGAACGTATCCCAGCGAAGGGATTTCAGGGCATCCCACCGCAGGTATTTAAGCGAATACATCCAAGCCATCTCACAGGCGGCTGCTCCAATCAGGTAGATCCAGGCAAGCGCAGTTTGGGTTATCATGGCATCAACCGGCGGTCAACATATACGCAAAGGAACATGCAGCAGCTATGGTAGGCAAGGTGCCCGGCCAGGAATGCGATTAAGAAATTGTTGCCATTTCTTACGCCAATATGGGCTTAACGACTTTTCCAGCCACATCAGTCAGCCGGAACGGACGCCCTTGAAATTGATACGTTAACTTGGTGTGATCAAACCCAAGCAAGTGAAGAATCGTTGCCTGAAGGTCATGAATATGCACTTTGTCTTTGACTCCGTAATAGCCAATATCATCGGTTTCGCCGAACGAAAATCCTTTTTTGACGCCACCGCCTGCCATCCAGACTGTAAACGCTTCGAGGTGATGGTCGCGCCCCATGAACGGAAGCACCTGACCATCGCGGTTTTCCTGCATCGGCGTCCGGCCAAACTCCCCGCCCCACACAACAAGGGTATCATCCAGTAAACCGCGCTGCTTCAAATCCTTCAGCAAAGCCGCAACCGCCTGGTCAGACTCCTTGCATTTATTCTTAAGTCCGATTTCGATAGCCCCATCGGCGCTGGTGCCGTGTGTATCCCATCCCCAATCGAACAGTTGTACAAACCGAACGCCCCGTTCCACCAGCCGACGGGCGAGCAGGCAGTTCCGCGAAAAGGAACCCTTATTCGGATTCACGCCGTAGCTGTCGAGAATGTATTGCGGTTCGCTTTTGATATCCATGGCATCGGGCACCGACATTTGCATCCGAAACGCCAGTTCATACTGAGCAATACGAGTCAGGATTTCGGGGTCCTTCACATCGTCGTATTGCTGCTGATTAATCTGGCTGATGGCATCGATGGTTTGTTTGCGCACATCCCGGCTTATGCCTGCCGGGTCCGAAGCATACAACACCGGGTCGCCATCCGTGCGGCACTGAACGCCCTGATACACCGTTGGCAAAAATCCGCTTCCCCAGACGGATTTACCCGCATCGGGCTGCTTTCCGCCCGAGGCCAGCACGATATAACCGGGCAGATTGTCATTTTCCGTTCCGAGGCCATACGTCACCCATGAACCCATACTCGGCCGACCCAGCCGGGCACTACCCGTATGCATGAGTAATTGCGCAGGTGCATGGTTGAACTGATCGGTATGCATCGCTTTCAGAAACGAAATATCGTCCACGACGCCCTGCAAATGGGGTAAATAATCAGACACCCACGCTCCCGACTGGCCATGTTGAGCAAACTTCCCCTGCGGGCCAAGCATTTTGGGCACGCCCCGGATAAAGGCAAACTTCTTGCCTTCCAGTAAGGCCTGTGGGCAATCTTTCCCATTGTATTTGGCTAGTTCGGGTTTATAATCAAATAGCTCCAACTGGCTCGGCGACCCAGCCATGTGGATATAAATGATCCGTTTGGCTTTTGGCAAATACTGCGACGGATGGGGCGCCGTGGCTGGCCCATCGCTCGATGGAGCCGAACCCACAACGTTGCTTTGGGCATCCCGTTTGCCAAAAAACCCACAGCTTCCCAGGACAGAACTCAGCGCCATAGCACCCAGACCCGTTGAGCAGGTATGTAGGAAATGACGCCGTGTTTCGCGCTCGGCGGCTGCTTGCTGGAGTTCGTTAAGGAGTTTTTTCATAGTCTTACGTAAGTAAACGTGAGCTTACTCTTTGGTAATCACCTCATCCAGATTCAGCATCGTGTTGGCTGTGACGGTCAGGGCGGCCCGCTGGGGCGTAACATTCATACAATCTAATAGCTTCTTGGCCTCGTCTGGTTTCTGGCGGTAATACTGTTCCGTATTCCGGTAAAGCCGGGTTAGAATAACCAGCTTTTTCGGCGATAGGTCACGCAGCATAATTTGTCGGAAACCAGCCTGTAGCTGGTTCTCGGGCGACTTTCCGTGTGCCTGCATGTAACTGGCCAGGTGTTGGGCAGCTTCCACGTAGACCGGATCATTTAGTGTCACCAGCGCCTGCAACGGTGTGTTGGTACGCAGTCGGCGTAGCTGGCAGAACTCCCGGCTCGGGCTATCAAACGTTACCATCGACGGATAAGGAGCCGTACGTTTCCAGTAAGTATATAAAGCGCGTCGGTGCAGGTCTTCGCCCGTGCTTTGTTTCCATGATTCGCCATCGTAAGGCGACTGCCAAATGCCGTCCGGCTGAACGGGCATCACACTTGGCCCGTACAGTTTATGGCTCAACAGGCCACTCACGGCCAGCGCCTGGTCATGAACGGCTTCGGCCGACAACCGGACCCGTGGTCCTCTGGCGAGCAGTTTATTGAATGGGTCTTTGGCGAGAAGCTCGGGCGTGGCGTTTGACTGTTGCCGATAGGTTGCCGACATCACCATGCGTTTCAGCAGTTTCTTGACATGCCACTGGTCACCTTCCATAAATTCGACAGCCAGGTAATCCAGCAACTCCCGATGCGTTGGCGGAATACCCTGCGTACCCATGTCCTCTACCGTTTCGACAATACCTGTCCCGAATAACTGCTCCCAAAAACGATTCACGGCCACCCGAGCCGTTAGCGGATGTTCCCGGCTAACCATCCATTTAGCCAGCCCCAGACGGTTTCGGGGTAATTTAGGGTCCATAGCCGGAAATGATTTAGGAACATCAGGGTTTACCTTTTTTCCTTTTACCATCCAGTTGCCCCGGTCAAAAACATGCGTTTCACGTTTCAGATCACCCGTTCCGTCCAGCATAATGGGCGTCTGCTCAACGTCGGCGTTGAGCAGGTCGACGAGCAGCTTGTCCTGTTCACCAAGCGCGTTGAGCGGCTGACCAGGCATAACGGGCTGAAACGATACCCACTTGATCATGACCCAGTCTTTTGGGGCTTTGGGGCTGTTAAGCGATAAGTAAAGCGTATGCTTTCCAGTCACCGGTGGCAAGGGAATCATCTGAATCGTATCATTCCATTGATTGCCCGTTTTGGGAACGGGTAATATAGCCAGAATAGCCCCATCAGGCTTATCCTGCCGGATGGTGACAAGGGCGTCGGGCGCATTGGTGCCCCAGGCAATGAGTAGTCGTGGCCGACCAGTAAGGGTTACGTTTTTGATACGGGCCGCCCCTTTGTCCTGGAAACCAAAGTATTTCGCATCCAATAAAGACGCATTGGCCAACGCATCGAAGTCATGCGAATTTAGTTTGGGTTCGACCGTCCGCAGCAGTCGCGTAACCTGATTAACGCTGGTCTGGGCCTGCTTCGTGTCTGGCGTAGCTTTGGATAGGTACTGTTGTAAGGCTAGTACCTTAAGCGAGTCGGCAGGTTTATAAAAACGCAGGGTTGGCGTATCGCTCGTTACATCCTCGTCGCGTGTGTTGTTGAAAAAAGCGAGGTATTTATAGTATTCGTCGTGGGTAAAGGGATCGTATGGATGGCTGTGGCACTGGATACAGGCAAAGGTCGTGCCCTGAAACACGTCCCAGGTCGTATTGACCCGGTCGAGTACGGCCGCTACTCTAAACTCTTCGTCCTGCGTACCGCCTTCGTCATTGGTCATCGTGTTCCGGTGAAAACCCGTTGCGATATATTGATCGTCGGTCGGTAGTCCACCCGTAGGATTTGGCAACAAATCACCCGCCAGTTGCTCCACGGCAAACTGATCAAACGGCTTATCGCTATTGAAGGCCTTGATCAGCCAGTCGCGGTAGCGCCATATTTTCCGGCCAGGGTCGCGTTCATACCCTTTGGTATCAGCATAGCGGGCCAAATCGAGCCACATGCCCGTCCATCGTTCGCCGTAAGCGGGCGATTGGAAAAGCCGATCGACCACTTTTTCATAGGCCCCCGGCGATTGATCGGCGACAAAAGCCGCAACTTCTTTTTCGGTTGGTGGCAAGCCCGTCAAGTCGAGCGACACCCGCCGAATCAACGTAGCCCGGTCGGCTTCGGGCGAAGGTCGTAGAGACCCAACCCCTTGCGTCTCACGTAATTTATCCAGAATGAAATGGTCAATTTCATTTTTGGCCCAATTAGTTTCGTCATTATCGACCAAACCTAAACGGCTCCAGAAGGTGCCAATCTGCGGTACATCGGGACGTTGAACGGGTTGGTAGGCCCAATGATCGCCCCACGCGGCACCCTGATCGATCCATTTGCGGAGAAGCGCTATTTCGTCGGGCTTTAAGGCGGGATGATCGAGTGGCATCCGCTCGTCGGGGTCCGTCAGCGTTAGCCGCCGAATCAGTTCGCTCCCATCCGCATCGCCGGGAATAATTGCCAGCTTGCCTGATTTGGCAGGTGCCAGCGCTTCATGTTTAAAAAGTAGGGAGAAGCCAGCGGCTTTCTTGACACCCCCGTGGCAGGCAATGCAGTTTTTGTTCAGCAGGGGTTTAATCTGGGTATTAAAATCCACCCGTTTCTCAAAAAAGCCGAGAAACGACGAAAGCACCAGGGCTGTCCCAATGCCAACTACGCCAAAAAGAATCCACCTGATTTTCATAAAATACAGACACACAGCGGTTCGCTACTGCTAAAAGCAGAAAGGCTGATTTTTGTACTATTAAAAAAACGGCTTGTGGAAATTTTAACGTAGTGTATTCATAAACTGTTCATTATGAAGAGCTAACAAACACCTTAATTACTTAACCCGGAGATCTACCTGAGCGGTATCGTCTTCTCCATTTGTGACGCCATTGCCGGGCGTAGAATCGGGATCTGGCACCCCGGCCGCTGCGACCTGCGCCGTACAAACGCCCCGGCCACTGGCGGTGGCACTAGCCCGAAAACGCAGCGAAATACTACTTCCGGCGGCTAAACTGCTTACACCACTAACCAATGCCCCACCCGATACGCCAAAATCATCACCAGCCACGAACATCTGACCAGCGGGCAAATAGGCCGCTACGCTTAAGCCCGTTGCCGATAAACCGCCCCTGTTGGTCAGCGTAACGGTATAAACAAGCAGATTCCCCACACTGGGCGCACGATTACTAACGGACATACTCAGGCTAATATCAGCCTTTGCCGGGTCAGGCATGGGCTGATTGCTACTAACGCTTGGCAGCGGTACCTGATTGGGATTTGGCGAGGTAAACACGGCGGTACTGCTCTGACGCGTACGAAAGTCCAGTTGAACGGCATCGTCCTGTCCATCGCCGGTACCGGAATTTGGTTGACTGTCGGGATCGATGGTTATTGTCTGCGCCACTTCGGCCGCATTCTGATAGGTACCCAACTGAGTCGGCTTTGCGATAAAACTGAGCTTTTGGGTAGCTCCCGAGGCAATGTCAAGAGCAGCACTGGTCAGCACTGTTCCCGAAGCCGACAGGTCGGACGAGGAAACAAAGGCCAGATTATCGGGTAAGCGGTTTCGAACAACGACGCCTTTAGCCGGACCCGGTCCGGCATTTTGAACGTACAGGCTTATGGTAACTGGCGTATTTACATCAGGAGCTCGCTGATTGATACTCATAGACAGGCTCAGGTCAGCCTGATTGGAAATCTGAAACAGATTGGAAGGTACAGCAGGCACGGCAGGTGATGTAGACACCACCCGAATCTGAAAACGACCTCGCTGCAAGTCGCTGGGAAGGGTTACCTGAATGGGGCTGGCCGACCCACTCCCCAAAACGCTCTTATACTGGCCAAGTGAATCGAGCAATTGTACCTGCCATTGATTTCCAGCATTGAACGCACCCAGCGTACTGAAGGTTACGGCCAGCGTCGAACCCGGCAAAACATAGGCAGCCAAGTTGCCCGTTACAGCAAACTGGGTCGGAGTAATGGGTTGGGCATTCTGAAAGAAAGCGTTGTTGAGGCTGTTGTTCCAGTTGCGCGCAAACCGAGACAGGCCCATATCCACCGGAATAGGCCGGTTATTCAGGTAATATTGCGGGTGGGGCGATGGCCGCGACACATTACGAAAGTGAACATCGACGTTTCCTGCGTTTCGGTTCTGAATGGTGTCATTGTATGGTCCCTGAAACACATTAAAGCCTGACGTAGCAATCACATTTTCCTGTTGAGCAACCACCGCTGGCGTTGTCTTTGTTCCATTAAACGACGCACGAGCCACCATCCAGGGCACATTTTGGCCACCAAAATCCTGACGCGTTTTCTGTATGACGTCGCGAAGCCGGTCGGCATAGGTAGGAATATCGCTACTGGCGACATCAGCTTCCGCTTCGCCCTGCTGCCAGAGTATGGCCCGTACGCCAGATACAGAACCGTAATACCGAAGTACATTTTTCAAGTTGGTATAGGGCTGCAGATTCTCCCAGTTCCCTGCCGTGCAGTAATAGGCATTACAGGTGGGGATACCATTTGCCGTTTTCTGCCAGTTGTCGATGGTGGATCCATCCCAGCCGGTCACGAAAAAAGCCACCGGTACGTTGTACCGATTCACGATATAGTCACCTAGTTCGCCCCACCCCCATGAGCTCTCGGCCATTGGGAAGATGCGTCGGGTGGCGGTCAACGCCTTGAATCGAGGTACGGGCGAAGGATCACCAGAGGATAGCAGAGCGGGTGCTGCTGGAGGTTGTGGGTAGTAGTGGTTAATGGAATCGATGGCGTTGACACGGTCGGTATTGGTGCCAAGATCATTATCGCCAATCCCCAGCCCGCGCGAGTTCGACTGTCCAGCTGTAATGAACACTTCACCGATACCAACCGGCTGAACGCTCACTTGCTCCTGCACGGCGTTGCCTACAACGGTGCGCACGTTGAGGACATACCAGCCGCCAGCACCCGTGATATAGCCCAGAAAAAGGTTGTTAGCAGGGTTTGTTTGTACCGTTTGCCAGCCGGTCGCCACGCCCTGACCAGCCACAGCGGGGGTCAGCTGAGCCTCCACCCGGTCGACCGAGCCCGTAAATCGGCCGGATAAATAAAGTCGACCATTCCCATCCGTTCCGCGCTGTACGACCAGGCGCGCCATGGGATGAGAAAGCTGAAGTTGAGCAAAAGCAAAAACCGGCCAGAAAAGAAACAGAAAGACCCACGTAACAACCCTTAACATGAACGGCGGAGATATTAACTCTGCGAAAATACAGGAAAGTTAGTTACCCGTGCTTGACCAGGGGTAAGACAGGTCTTTTTTTATACACTAAAAGTAATTTTTCTTAACAAAATAGCTACGTTTTGCGCTTTGAGGTTTGTTTTGTGCTGGTAGGTTCTTAAACCTAGCTTGGCAGTTATAAGTAACCGGCATCACAAAGACGCTAAAAACGAAAAAAGGCGGATGTTTCCATCCGCCTTTGTGCTACGTATCAACTGGTTCATTAGACTTTACCGTTCAGGTACTGTGCGGTAAAATTGCCATCCGTTAGCTTTACCATCTCTTCGGGTGTGCCGGTAAAGGTAACATACCCCCCTGTTTCGCCCCCTTCAGGACCGAGATCAATAATGTGGTCGGCATTTTTGATGACCTCCATATTGTGCTCAATGATGATTACCGAATCGCCCTGATCAACGAGGGCATTGATGGCAGAGAGTAACTTGCGAATGTCATGGAAATGCAGGCCGGTAGTCGGTTCGTCGAAAATAAATAAGGTGCTTCCCTTGTTCGGGTTGCCTTTACCCAAGAACGAGGCCAGTTTCACCCGTTGCGCTTCGCCCCCCGACAGCGTATTCGCCGATTGACCTAGGCCGATATAGCCTAATCCTACATCCTGTAGGGGTTGCAGTTTGTCGGCCATTTTGTTATCTACTTTTCGGAAGAAGACAACGGCTTCATCGACGGTCATGTCCAGAATGTCAGATATGTTTTTATCCTGCAAGGTTACTTCCAGAACTTCCTGTTTGAATCGTTTTCCTCCGCACCCCTCACATTTGAGGTAGATGTCGGCCATAAACTGCATCTCAATTTTCACTTCACCTTCCCCCTGGCAAACCTCGCACCGACCTCCATCCACGTTGAATGAAAAATGGCTTGGCTTATAGCCCCGCGATTTGGATACCGGCTGATCGGCCATTACCTGCCGGAGGTAATCGTAGGCTTTGATGTAGGTGACGGGATTGGAGCGACTCGATTTGCCGATTGGGTTCTGGTCGATCATCTCAACGGCCGAAACACGGTCGAGGGAGCCACTCAATCCATCGAATTTACCCGCTTCTTCGGTGCCTTCACCCCGTTGCCGCATGAGCGCCGGATACAGCACTTTCCGGATCAGGGTACTCTTTCCCGAGCCCGAAACACCCGTTACGACCGTGAGGGTGTTGAGCGGAAACCGCACATCCACATTTTTCAGGTTGTTTTCACGGGCGCCTTTCAGTTCGATAAAGTTCGTTGCCTTACGCCGAAATGATGGCACAGGAACCGTTTCGCGCCCCGTCAGGAAGTCGATGGTATGGGAAACCAATGGTGATGTTGGCGGTTGGCCGGAGCCATTGGCCAATTCAGCACGTTCGCCAGCCTCGTCGCGGGTTCTCGAATCCGACACCACATCTTCCCACGTTCCCTGAAACACCAGATGGCCACCCAGCGAACCCGCATCAGGGCCAATATCGATGAGCTGGTCAGCAGCCCGCATCACCTCTTCCTCGTGTTCCACCACAATGACAGTGTTGCCCATATCGCGCAACGATTCGAGTACACTCACCAACCGTTGGGTGTCGCGAGGGTGCAGGCCAATGCTTGGCTCGTCCAGAATATACATCGAACCCACTAGCGCCGACCCCAGCGAGGTAGCCAGCTTAATCCGCTGATACTCGCCCCCCGACAAGGTATTGGTCAGTCGGTTGAGCGTTAGGTAGCCGAGGCCCACCCGCTCCATATAATCCAGCCGGTTACGAATCTCGACCAGAATCCGGTTAGCAATTTTCTGCTGGTGTTCGGGCAGTTCCAGATCGCGGAAGAAAGCCGTCACCTGGGTAAGTGGCATCAGCACAAGATCGGTGATGGATTTCCCGGCGATCTTTACATACCCGGCATCTTTGCGCAGTCGGGAACCCCGGCATTCAGGACAGGTTGTTTTGCCCCGATACCGGGACAGCATGACTCGGTACTGAACCTTAAAGGTCTGGCTTTCCACGAAGTCGAAGAAAGCATTGATTCCTTCGAAGTATTTGTTACCCGTCCAGAGTAGTTCCTGCTCGGCCGGGGTCAAATCTTTGTAAGGCCGGTGAATGGGAAAGTCGAACCGAATACCGTTCTTGAGCAGCGGCTTCAGGAACTCCTCACTCATTTTTTCACTGCGCCAAGGCGCAATGGCTCCTTCAAATACCGACAGGTTTTTATCGGGAATGACCAGATCGGGATCTATACCCAGCACTTTCCCAAATCCATCGCATCGACGGCAGGCGCCATAGGGATTATTGAATGTAAACAGGTTTACGCTCGGCTCCTCGAACACAATGCCGTCCAGCTCAAATTTGTCGGAGAAAATTCGAGATTCCTTACCAACAACATCCACCCGACAGGTACCGTCGCCCTCACTGAAGGCCGTTTGTACAGAATCGGAGAAACGATACTGGTTATCCTCATCGGGGTTGCCCTTATCGTCGTAAAGGACTGTGCCCCGGTCTACTAAAATTTCCAGTGAACCGTACGGCTGAGGCATATTTGCGTCATCGCCGTTCAGCACGTCTTCAATTTGTATGATCTCGCCATCAGCCACAATCCGGGTGTAGCCCTTCTGAAGCAGGATATTCAGCTCATACGCCAGCGTTCGGTCGTCGCGCACACGGAGTGGCGCCATGACCATAACCCGTTGACCAGCGTCGAACTCGTACATGAAATTAACGACATCCGTCACCGTATCCTTTCGTACTTCGTAGCCCGAGATTGGTGAATAGGTAATACCTGCCCGACCAAAGAGCAGTTTCAGGTAATCATAAATCTCGGTGGACGTACCAACGGTTGAGCGGGGGTTGCGGGTCGATACTTTTTGCTCAATGGCAATAGCAGGCGACACACCCTTAATGTATTCGACCTCAGGCTTTTCCATACGCCCCAGAAACTGGCGGGCATAGCTGCTCAGGCTTTCGACGTACATGCGCTGGCCTTCGGCAAATAAGGTATCAAAAGCCAGCGACGATTTGCCCGAACCCGATAGGCCGGTCAAGACAACTAACTTGTTACGGGGGATGGCAACATCAATTCCTTTTAGATTGTGTACTTTCGCCCCTTTGATGATAATAAACTGTTTGGGGTCGAGGTAATCAACGGAACGCTGTGGTCCGGCGGTCCGGCGTTCGGTTTCCGTGGTCTGAGTCATTCTAAGTTAATGAGGGTAAACTCTATCTAGATTTTAACGGTTTATTTCGGGATATGGTTTCTCTTAAACCTATTGGTTTTTGAAACTGACAAGGTTTTGCAACGGGATCAGATAAATACCCGTATTAGCTAACATACGAGATGGATTTTGCGCAGGAAGACCTTATTCGACTGGGCATTTCGCTGGTCATTGGCGGACTGATTGGGGCTGAACGCGAGTATCATGGCAAATCGGCCGGGTTGCGAACCATGATTATGATTTGCGTCGGGTCCACCCTGTTTACCATGATATCGAGCCGGATTGGTGGATCCGGCGCCCGGATCGCGGCCAATATTGTGAACGGCATCGGTTTCCTGGGTGCCGGCATTATCTTTCGCGAAAATAACCGGGTAAAGGGACTCACAACAGCCGCTACTGTGTGGGCTGTATCGGCCCTGGGCATGTGCGTTGGGGCGGGCCACTACGATATTGCGCTGATTGGTTTTGTCTTTATTCTGGGGTCATTACTTTTGCTGGTCAACCTGGCGGGCCGGATTCACAAATTGAACCAAATTCGTGATTATAAAATTGTAACAGCGTTTCATAACAAGACTCTGAAACAGTACGAAGAGCTTTTCGACGAATTTGGCTTAAAATCGACCCGAAACCAGCAACAACGTATTGGCACCGAGATCATCGGTCACTGGCGGGTGAGTGGGTCCGAGCAAAACCATGAAAAGTGCATTAAACGTTTGTTGAGAGACCCCGAGGTAAAAGAATTTACCTTTTGATTTCGTTACTGTATAAGCGTTATTTCCTGAATAAAATACCATGAATTATCTCCAGAAGTTACTGTTTATCACGCTTTTATTGAGTAGTACTATTGCTTTCGGGCAGCTCACCGAAGACCCGGACGACCGTCGGGATCAGGGCAAGGACCCCCTTCGTACGCAAACGCCCGAAGGACGTCCCCTGCCTTTTGGCCAGCGGCTTCGGTTTGGCGGTGGCATCAATGGCTTCCGGTTCGGCAATCCGTTTAGCCTGGGTGTTTCGCCGGTTATTGCTTACCAGGCCACTGAGCGAATGCTTGTCGGTATTGGTGGCAACTATACCTATACGCGCTATAAGCCCGGTCTTTTGTATGCAAACCAGGGAGTAACCATTAATCAGTATGGATTTAGAGGGTTTCTGATGTATGAATTTATACCGAGCATACTGCCTAACCTCTATTTACATGGCGAGCTGCAAACCAATACTTACCAGCAGAAAATAGATCAGGTAGCAGGCGCCTACACAGGTACCATTGCCGCTCCGTTGGTCGGTATTACCTACATGCAGCCGATAAGCCGACGTTTTGGCGTAAACCTTACGGCGCTTTACAACCTTAATTACAAGCCTAACGACCCCATTTCGTACCAGGTTTATGGAGGTACTCCCTTTGTACTCCGGCTTTCTTTCTTTTAGGGCTTAGTTGGTTCCTGAACAAAAAGGCGTTTTCTGCTCGAAAACGCCTTTTTGTTTGATGAATGCTGGTTTATTTTAATTTTTCCCAAATCAAGTCGGCAATTCGCTGCATACCGGTATCATTCGGGTGGGCGGCTACACCCAGATTGGTGTATTGGCTAGCAAAATACTGGCTCTGACCAACCATGCAGGAGAGGTCAACCAGCGCATGCCCCTTTTCAGTCGTTACTTTCCGGATGATCGCGTCTGCTTGTGGCTGTTGCCAGACGCTGGTCGTGCAGACCACCCTTACTGGCTGCCCGTAGTTGGCCAGACCATCCAGCAGTTGCGACAACTGCGTCTCAAATCCTCGCTTGGGTACTTGTGAATCATCGATATTCTCGCCGAGCCGCACAAGAATCAGATCAGGCTGAACCTGTTGTAAAGACTCTTTGAACTCATCGAAACTATAATCTGTCGTTCCGAATTGCCGTTCGAAATTACCACCTGACTGAAGGGTGACGGTCATAGTAGGATAGAATGCACGCAAGCGGCCCGTCAATAAATGAACGAAATCTTTCTCGGGTGCCGAAGCGGCCATTCCGTTGTTGTTAAACCAGCCCAGATCAGGGGCTGGTCCGTGATTCATGATGCTGTTCCCGATCACCAGCATCCGTTCAAAGTAAAGATTAAATACAGCCGACGATCGGCTAAGCGACACCTTGTTGCCAGAACGAATCCGGCTCAACACAGTCCCGCCCGTGATTAACGTAAATTGGCTGCCGGTTTGCCAGGTTGCGCCATTATCTAACGAATACTCAATGACAGCTCCTAAGGGCAACGCGTCGGCCGTTAGCCGGACTTGGGTACGAATATGAAACGTTCCGCCATCCGGCGAAAAAAGTGGAGCAGGCACCTTCAATGTGTCGATCTGAGGAACTGTCGCTGGCGGGCTGGTGGTAATCGAAACAGGCGAAGTTACTGTGGTGCTACTTCCTGGCGATGTAGTACAGGAACAGGCCGTTGTCGACGTAACACCAGAGGGCTCAGGCGGAGCTTGTTTGTTGCTAACTACCGCCGGGTAATCCTTTGTGCATCCAATGACAAGGAGCAGAATAGCCAACATATAGCTAAGTTCCTTTATCCTGTTTAAATCAAGCAGACACGAAAGCCGGTATCTAGCACACATTAATACGTCTAATTAGGTTTATTCACTTTGTTAAGTAAAGTAATAAAAACTTAATTTTGGCCAACCAATTTATCTTTTAGCGGTGCTTTGCCAGAGTGAGTGACCTGATATCAACTGAATTAGTCAAAATGTAGTAGTTGATCCTATCAACTAACTCATTGCGTAGAGCCGTAGTCAAGTCTGCTCTGGTAGCCACTTACGCTACTTTATGTAGAGCTAAAGACTTATTTTTGTATCCACACCCATAAAATAAACGATCATGCTGTTCAGTTCAGCAATCTTTTTATTCCTGTTTTTACCTTTTTTCTTACTTGTCTACTATTTATTACCAAAACGCTGGCACAATGCTTTTCTGTTTGCCGCCAGTCTGTGCTTTTATGCCTGGGGCGAAGGACCAGTCGTACTGGTGCTGCTCTTGTCAGCCCTGATCAACTACATAGCGGGGCGTTTGATTGAACAAGGACATCGGCGAGCAGGCCTGTGGCTTTCACTGGCGGGCAGCTTGTCACTCCTCTTTTACTACAAATACGCCAACTTTTTTGTCGATTCGGTCCGTAGTCTGGCTGATGCCTTTGCGCTTCCGGTTCCAGCTAGTTTGGCCCTTACTCACATTGCGTTACCAATCGGCATTAGCTTTTATACGTTTCAGGGCATTTCCTACACGCTGGATATTTACTGGGGCCGAATTCGGGCTAATCGTAGTTTTCTGGATTATGGCACCTACGTGGCGATGTTCCCGCATCAGATAGCGGGGCCTATTGTCCGGTATGCCGACATTGCTCCTGAACTGGCGGACCGAACCACAACCATTGAAAAATTTGGTATTGGTGCCGAGCGGTTCATTCTGGGACTAGCGAAGAAAGTTCTTCTGGCCAATACGTTTGCCAGTTTGGCAGATACGATCTTTAATGCACCCATCGATTCGTACCCAACAGCAACAGCCTGGCTGGGTATTGTGGCTTATTCGCTGCAAATCTATTTCGACTTCTCGGGCTATTCGGACATGGCTATTGGGCTGGGGAAGATGGTTGGGTTCGATTTCAAAGAGAATTTTAATTATCCTTATATTGCCCGCTCGATTCAGGATTTCTGGCGCAGGTGGCATATTTCGCTGTCTAGCTGGTTTCGCGATTACGTATATATTCCACTGGGAGGCAATCGGGGCAGTCAACTACGGACATACCGAAATCTGCTGATAGTCTTTTTTGTCACGGGCTTATGGCACGGAGCCAGTTGGAATTTTATCATATGGGGCCTCTATCACGGGTTGTTTCTGCTCATAGAACGGGCTGGCCTAGGCAAACGTCTGGAGCGCATCTGGCCACCTATTGCGCACGCCTATACGCTGATCGTTGTCTTAGTTGGCTGGGTCTTCTTCCGCGTTGAAACCCTGCCCGAAGCGATTCATTTTCTCCAGAAGATGCTTGGCCTGGGCCTACAGCCATCGGCTGCAGTGGCTTACCCACCCGCCTATTTTCTGACGGACGAACTTGTTGTTTCGCTCCTGTTAGGCCTTGTTTTAGCCACCCCAATTTACCCTTCTTTTCAACGGGGCTCGAATCGCTGGCTGGCTCGCCTGGTACCCGTACGGCTTCTGCTCAACTCTGCATACGTTGTGGGGCTGTTTAGCCTGTTTGTGTTAGCGGTTATGTATCTGGCGGCCGACACCTACAATCCATTTATTTATTTCCGCTTTTAGGCATAAGACGCGTCAATCTACAGACGATGGTACAGTTACGACCCAAACGAAACACTATTCGGTTGTCTCAATTCCGGTCGCGCTCTACAAAACGACTACCCTCTAGAGCCACTCTGCTGAGCATTGGATTCATTCTACTGCTGACTTTGCCAACGCTGGACCAATGGCTGGGTATGTCCCGAAACGTTAAAAGCCCAGAGAAGCGGATTCTGTCTACCTTTCCCGAGGCCAGGTTCCCCCATATTTTAACCTTTATTGCACAATTCAATACCTATTACAAGGAAAATTTTGGCTGGCGGAATGCGCTGTTCTATCAATATAGCTATTGGAAATATAAGATTTTAAAAACTTCGCCCTTGCCCGACAAGGTAGTAATCGGCAAAAACCATTGGTTTTATCCAGGCAACAGCTTGAGCCATGTCGCCGACCAGCACCAGGGGTTATGCCCATTCCATCCGGATACATTAGCCTCAATAGCGCGCCATTTGAGCAACTTCCAGCGCCAATTCAAGGCACAGGGAGCCACGTTATACATATTGATTGCGCCCGACTCCTACTCGATTTATCCAGAGAACTTGTCCAATTATTTGCCGATCAACGCACATGTGTCTAATTTTGACCGGTTCAACACCTACATGCGTCAATACACGACTATTCCGGTAGTCGATGTGCGTCAGGCATTAATTGCGGCTAAAGCTGACCGGGTTACGTACTGTCAGACCGATACGCACTGGAATGAGTATGGTTCGCTGATTGCCACGTTAACCATGGTAAACAGGCTGCGGAAAGATTTCCCTAAGCTGCCCGTTGCCCGACTAACGGACTATGCTATCTCTCCGGTACCTGGGATTGGTGGAGATCTGGTGACGATGCTGGCATTGAATCATGAAGTTGTTGACTCGATAGCATATAAAATTAAACCAGCCAAGTTTCTGCTTGCTCAAAACATTGAACAAAATGAAAATCTCGAGAAGGGGTTGCCTTCTCAACGATTTGTCACTGCCTCAAGCCAGTTGCCCAAGTTGTTGCTTATTGGCGACTCCTTTAGCTTTTCAATGAATCAGTCGTTACCGGGTTATTTCCGGGAATCATATCTGGTCCGCGATCATACGTGCAACATGGAACTGATTAAAAAAGAGCATCCTGACATTATCGTCTTTGAGATTGTTGAGCGAAACATTGCTTTTCTAGGCCAATTATAGGCCTTAAAACAAGATGAATAGTAGCCGCACGCGTATCGTTGCTGTCCTTTTTGCCCTTGTCCTTTTCCTGCCAACCCTTGATCAGGGATTGGGGCTGTCGTCGCGATTTAGCAGCACCGAAAACCGGCAGTTGACGGGTATGCCTCCCTTGAATTTTCCGCACGTCCGGAGCTACGTCAAACAGTTCGATCGCTACTATAAAGAGAATTTCGGCTGGCGGAATGCCTTGTTTTATGTGTACAGCCGCTGGAAATTCAACGTCTTAAACGAATCTCCTTTGCCTGAGAAGGTAGTTGTTGGTAAGAATGGCTGGCTTTATCTGGGAAATAGTTATAACAAAGTCGTTGATCAGCATAGGGGTCTGCAACCGCTCTCGGCCGATTCGGCACGGCGTATTGCCAGCCACCTGATTCAGCGGCAGCAGGAATTAGCCAAGCAAGGCGCGACCTTGTACATTTTTATAGCGCCGGATTCGCATACCATTTACCCGGAGTTCCTGCCCGACCATCTGCAACCTAGTGAGAAGCCTTCTCGGTTAGATGTACTCAAACAGGCTATCGCCCAAACAAACCTTCCCTTTATTGATATTCGGGATACGCTCCGGGCCGCCAAACGCGACCATGTCGTTTATTACCAGACCGATACGCACTGGAATGAATACGGCACGCTGATTGGCTGTGCCAGTTTACTAAACCGTATTCGGCACGATCAGCCAGCGCTTCCCCCCGTTCGCCTGGCCGATTACCACATCGAGCAGCAGAACGGGGGCGCCGGTGACCTGACTACTATGCTGACGCTGCAAAACGAACAGAAAGACCCAATCTATTATTATATTAAACCAGCACCCGAGCGGATCGGCCGCCAAACGGCGCTTATTCCCAATGAGGCCGTCGGCTATCCGTCCACTCGCTTCAGCGGAACCGGCTCCGGGCGGCTCCTCTTTGTTGGGGATTCATTCAGCCACGGGATGATGAATTACTTACCCGGCTATTTTCGGGAGTCCTATTTTGTACGTGGCAGCAAGTTAGACCCCGTGCTGGTCAAAGCCGAACGCCCGACTGTCGTTGTGATTGAAGTCGTGGAACGGAATATCTACCAATTGGCCACGTTTTAACCAGTCGGACAGGCGGTTCGCAGGTTCACTCTGCGGTTAGGACTACTTTTCTGCCAGGATCAAATCAGCGGCTTTCTCGGCAATCATGATGACCGGAGCGTTAGTATTCCCCGATACGATGGTTGGCATAACGGAAGCGTCTACGACTCGTAGTCCTTCCATTCCATGTACCCGCAGCTTCGTATCGACAACGGCAAATTCATCAGATGCCTGTCCCATTTTACAGGTACCAACTGGATGATAGACCGTTTCCACAATGTTTAGCACATGCTGCCAAAGATCGTCGTCGGAGGCATGAACCGTAGGCACGTTTATACCCAGACTGTATGGCCGGAAGGCGTCGGCCTTCATGACCTCGATGGTTTTGCGGAGCCCACTGACCATCACTTGTTGGTCCGCTTCTTCAGTAAAGTAATTTGGTTGAATCACCGGCGCATCGAGCGGGTTAGCCGAACGCAGGCTCACATAGCCCCGACTTTTGGGTTTGAGTAAGGTTGGCAACACGGTAAATCCATCCGTTACCGGGTAAGTGGTCAGATCATAAAAGTCGGCTTCGCCGTAAGTACCAAAATGAACGGGGGCAAAATGAAGCTGCATATCCACCCGGCCCGGATTTGCCGCATCTGGACGGGCATGTTCTGTTTTCAGGAACGCAACGGCTTCCAGCGGACTGATGGTCATTGGCCCTTTTTTGCTGAACATGTACTGAGCCAGTCCTTTAAGCTGATTGATTGGCTTGAGGTGAAAGTTTGCCGAACTTCCCCGCTGTGAACTGAGGCAGCTAACCCCTGAAAAAAGATGATCCTGTAAATTTTGTCCTACTCCTGGCAGCTCTTTTTTGATCGGAACACCCGCCGACCGAAGGGCATCAATCGGCCCTAGCCCCGACAACATCAATAACTGGGGCGACTGGAAAGCCCCCGCCGACAAAATGACCTCTTTGCGGGCCATTGCCTGCTGCGTCTGATTTTTACCCGTTATAAACTCAACCCCTACAGCCCGGTCGCTCTGAATGAGAATCTGCTTCGCGTGGGCATGGGTAATAACTTTAAGATTCGGGCGGTTCAAAGCCGGAACGAGAAATGCCGTTGCTGCACTATGCCGCCGACCGTTTTTGATTGTGAATTGGAACAGGCCTGTTCCCTGTTGTTCAGCTCCATTGTAGTCAGCATTGGGCGGAATACCCACCTGCACACAGGAATCGACAAACGCGTCGGCTAACGGGGTTTTAAATCGGGTAGCGTAGGTCACATTCAGAAGACCCTCATGGCCATGATAGCGGGCATCGAGCTGGCCATATTGTTCATTGTGTTCAGACCGAATAAAATAAGGAAGTACATCCTCATATGCCCAGCCCGGATTGCCCACAGCCGCCCAGTCGTCGTAATCAGATCGGTTGCCACGCACATAAGCCATGGCATTGGTCGATGAGCAACCGCCCAGCGTTTTGCCCCTTGGCTGATACATCCGGCGGCCGTCGAGAGCCGTTTGTGGTTCTGTCCAAAAGCCCCAATCGACTGAAGAACCGTGTAATTTTGTATAAGCCGCCGGAATATGAATTTCCATTTTTGTATCAGGCCCACCGGCTTCCAGCAATAAAACCGACGTTTGTGGATCGGCCGACAACCGATTAGCCAACACGCAACCCGCAGATCCAGCACCGACAATGATATAATCGAAGTTCATAAAGGCATGGGGCTTATTACGAAAGTAATTTACTATACTTTCGTCGAATAAGTCAATAAGGATCAAACGGTAACGAGTCGTAGGTAGCTGATGTTGGGATTGTCTCGCACCAGCTCCTTACGACTCGTTACTGTTTAACCCTTATAACCTTCTGCTCTCTTAGCTCGGTAGCTCCGCAATTACGGTGACGCCCCCTTTCGTGACATCCCCAATATTTACTTTGATTTCAGCGTCCAGCGGCAGAAATACGTCTACTCGCGAGCCAAATTTTATAAATCCAAACTCTTCGCCTTGTTTAACAGGCTGACCTTCTTTCACATACCAGATAATGCGTCGGGCCACCGCTCCGGCAATTTGCCGAAATAAGATGCTGGTCCCATTGGCAGCCTCAACCACAACGGTTGTTCGCTCGTTTTCGGTACTTGACTTAGGATGCCAGGCCACCAGGTACTTACCCGGAAAGTACTTGAAATACCGGACAGTGCCCGTAATCGGGTTCCGATTGACGTGGACATTGAGCGGTGACATGAAGATGGACACTTGCCGACGGCGGTCCTTGAAATACTCACCTTCCGTGGTTTCCTCAATAACGACAACTTTGCCATCGGCCGGAGCGACCACCTGCGTTTCACCGGTCGTGAGCAGTCGGTTTGGAATACGGAAGAACTGTACGATCAGAACAAACAGAATCAAACTTATTATGGCTAATAAGAGAATCGCTGTCGAATTGTCGGAAAGCAAATAATAATACGCGAACAGATTCAGAGCCAGTAAGACCAGCCCTGTCGTAATCATAATCGTGAAACCTTCGCGGTGTAAGCGCATAAATAAGTTATATGGTGTATACTCGGAATCGCCCGTGCGTTATGATGTATGTCAATGCATCACGTACGAGCAAAATTAGACATCATACCGTACACATCATACAGTTTATGTAAATCAGTAACCGCCACGATACTTATAGGTGCTGGCTACTTTGTCAATGGCGACAATATAAGCGGCTAAGCGCATAGGCACTTTATACCGTTGAGAAGTGTCGAATACGCGGTCGAAAGCATCTTTCATGACCCGGTCGGCCCGCCGGTTTACCCGGTCGAGCGTCCATTTGTAGCCAATACGGTTTTGTACCCATTCAAAATACGATACCGTAACGCCCCCCGCATTGGCCAGAATATCAGGCACAACCAGAATACCTTTACTATTGATGATCTCGTCGGCGCTGGCTGATGTTGGACCATTAGCCCCTTCAACAATCATTTTTGCCTGAATCGAGCCTGCATTCTCTTCCGTGATCACATCTTCCTTAGCGGCTGGCACCAGTACATCGACGGCCAGTGAGAGCAGTTCCTCGTTCGAGATTTTCTCGGCTCCCGAAAATCCTTCCAGTGTGCCTTTATTTGAATTCCGGTAAGCGACTGCAGCCGTAATATCAATACCGTTCTGGTTATAATAGCCACCCGAAATATCGCTCACAGCGACTACTGTAACGCCCCGTTCGTGCAGTAGTTCGGCGGCAAATGACCCAACGTTACCAAAGCCCTGAACAGCCGCCGTTGTCCGATATGGATTCATCCGCAGTTTGTCCATCGCAGCTAAAGCCGCTACGGTAACGCCCCGACCCGTAGCTTCCGTACGCCCAAGCGACCCACCTAATACCAGTGGCTTACCCGTTACAACGTTGTTAACGGTCATGCCTTTAGCCTTAGAATACTCATCCACGATCCAGGCCATTTCGCGCGGGCCCGTTCCCATATCGGGGGCCGGAATGTCGCGGTCGGGCCCAATCACGTCAAGCATCGCTACGGTGTATTGGCGGATAAGGCGTTCAATTTCACCCGCCGACATCTCTCGTGGGTTACAGGCGATTCCGCCTTTGGCGCCACCGTATGGAATATCGACGACTGCGCATTTCCAGGTCATCCAGGCGGCTAGGGCCCGAACTTCGTCGAGGTGCACCGCCGGATCGAGCCGGATACCCCCCTTGGCGGGTCCCAGAATATTAGAGTGAATTACACGGTAACCTTCGAAAACTTTAATGGCCCCACTATCCATCGTGACGGGCAAGCCGACGATGACCTGCCGAGCCGGCACTTTCAGGATGTCATACATTTCATCCGAAATACCCAACAGTTTGGCAGCGGCATCGAAACGCGACATCATTGACTCAAGTGGATTCTCTTTGTCTTTTATTGGAGCTGGTTCAATATATCCCATGGCTTTACTTTTACTTCTTTCTTAAAACAAATTTGGTAATGAAGTGTCTTGCAAACTTAGCAAATGAAAAGCCATATTGTGAAAGGTCTACTTTTTCTAAGATTAATGTAATATTAAAAAACAATACAATCATTCATGATTTGTTTTTAATACAGTACAGTTTACTCTTCACTATATCGTTGGCCGTAGATTAATTTGCCAAATCAAAAAATGTCAATTTAGCTAATTTTCAAAAAAAACAGGCCTTATATAAATTGTTCATTGAAATAATGACGACAAAGCGTTAATTTTGTGCCCAAATAAGGTACACACCATTTAATGTAGTACTTGTTATGCTTCAGGAAGAGAAAAAACGTTATTCAGAAGAGGATCTGAAAGAGTTCGAAAAGCTGATTGGTCAGAAACTCGATGATACTCGGAGTGAGTTAAACTACATAAAAGAATCGCTCAGCAAACGAAACGATAGCGGCACCGACAATACATCTGGTAATTCTAAATTACTAGAAGATGGTGCCGACACCAGCGAACGCGAAAACTTGAGTCAGTTAGCCGCCCGGCTTCAAAAATTCATTCAACAACTAGATGCCGCGATGGTGCGCATTAAAAACGGAACGTACGGCGTCTGTAAAGACACAGGCAAGTTAATTCCGAAAGAGCGGCTCCGGGCGGTTCCGCACACGCAACAGACCATTGAGGCTAAACTACGGCAGTCAAAATAACAGTCCCGATTTTGGTTGCCAACCCTAATTAATCCTGCATTCACTCGATGCTCTTTTGAAGCGGCCCCGGTACATAATGTGCCGGGGCCGTTTTATTTTCCTCACATTTTCAAACAAATTGAGCGTATTATGGTAAATACGGCATACAGACATTAAATTATCTGAAATCATGTTCGAACGCCTGGAAGAAATTCGGGAAAATATATTCCGTTATTTGGAAGCCCGCATCGAGCTATTTACACTGGAGAGCCGAGGAAAACTTGAAGAAGGTGTGGTTGTGGCCGTTCATAGTATTGTACTGGCTCTTTTGGCCGTAATGACCCTTATTTTCTTATTCAGCCTACTGGCCGCTTACCTGAACGAAGTAACGAACAGTAAGTACCTTGGCTTTTTAATTGTAGCTGGCTTTTTTCTGCTGCTAACGGTTATTTGGCTGGCGGCTAAAGATTTCTTTAAATCGAAAATTCGGGTAGCCGCCTACAGTGCCCTGAAAAAAAGTCAGGAGAAAAAAACAGAGGAAAAATCGGAAGCTGTTGAAGAGCTGATGGCTCAAACACGCTCGTCGATGAGTAACAGTGGCACGGCCCGGTAACATCACTTAAACGGCCTGATAGACAGTAGTATACCTAAACAAATCGATTCATTCTTTTCGAATCAAGGACAAACGACAATGGAAGACTCCAAAGTACCCTTTGCCGATACAACGGCTCGGCGGGCTCAGTTAATGGCCGCTACAGAGCGCTTTAAAAGCTCTATTTCTGACAATGTTGAGGCCATAAAAGGCGATGCCACTGAGGTTGGTAAAACAGCCGCGTTTGTAGCGGGTGCTGCTTTAGCTGTATATTTGGTTGTTAATGCCATTCTGCCTAAATCTGACGAGTACCGGTACGCCGAAAAATATGGTGAACCAGACGATGACGATTATGAGTATGATGAAAGCGACGAGGCTGACGAATACCATCCTCAACCGTCAAATCAGAAAGCGATTAGGAAGAACGCAGATAAAGTGCAGAAGTCAGCAGCCGCAAGCGGGCTGATTGGTGGCCTAATCACATCGGTACTCACCAACATCGCTCGCGAGCAGCTAACCGGATTTTTAGCCCGCATACGTACTAATAATGCCATCAATCCAACCGCAGAGCCAACCCAATATCACGCACAGGCCCCCACAGAGCCTGTTGACTACACTTCGGGAGTATAGGCTATCTGGCCAAAAAGCATTTGCCGTTCTGCTCGATCCTGATAAGATTGAGCAGAACGCGCTTTCTGAATTACTTGCCCGCACGGCAACCTATCCCGTTGATTTCTTTCTGGTTGGTGGTAGCCTTGTCACGGATTATTCACACAAAGAAGTCATCACAGCCATTCGGCGTCAATCTACAACGCCCATTGTTCTCTTTCCCGGCAATCCGCTTCACATTGAGTCTTCAGCGGATGCTATCTTTTTTTTATCTCTTATTTCGGGGCGTAATCCAGATTTCCTGATTGGTCAGCATGTTATTGCTGCGCCACTCCTCAAAAAAAGCGGGCTGGAAATTCTGCCAACTGGCTATATGGTCGTCGACAGTGGCACACAAACGACTGTTTCGTACATTAGTGGCACCATGCCACTTCCCCACGATAAACCCGGTGTAGCAGCCTGTACGGCGATGGCTGGCGAAATGCTGGGCCTACAACTGATGTATCTGGATGCCGGCAGTGGCGCCCGCAAACCCGTATCGCCCGATATGATTGCTGCGGTTCGCAGCGTTGTTGATGTGCCGATTATTGTTGGTGGCGGCATTAATTCCGGCGAGAAAGCCTACCAGGCTATGAAAGCGGGCGCCGACCTGATCGTTGTTGGCAATGGCATTGAGCAGGACCCGGATTTATTGCCCCAGTTATCAACCGTCGTCCGGGAGTTTAATCAGTCAGTTGTACAAGCTTGATTTATGAAACGTTCTGTCTTAACGCTACTGCTGCTGATTGCTACAGCTCTTAGCCCTTTTTTTGTGGGCACCTCTGCATTTGCCCAAACCAGAAATGAAAAGGTGTATACCGTACCCGAGCGTCAGCCAGAATTTCCGGGCGGGAAAGCCGCGTTGAGCACGTATCTGGCCGAAACAATCCGTGTACCCAATTCGGTGGCTAAGAAGAATTATGATACCGGCCCAATAGCAGCGAAATTCATCATCGACGAACTCGGGTATGTGCACGATATCCGAATTACCATGAAGCCGCTCGATAAGAAAACGATGAAAAGCCTGTCAGGCTTCATGACCAACATTATCTCGGCAATCGAGAAGATGCCCCGTTGGGAACCGGGCGAAGTGGGCGGCAAACACGTAGCGGTGTTCTACACACTGCCTATTGAAGTGAGTATGCAATAATACAAATACATCCATAAATAGAAAGTGACTGACGCTGGCAAATTAATTTGCTTATGCGTCAGTCACTTTCTGTTTATAACCTCAATACTCCCTTTTACACATTCATAAGGGATTCCCGACGGCGCATTTTTCCGGCCGGAATACCAAACATCATCTTGAATCGGCGGCAGAAGTAAGCCGTATCTTTATAGCCCACTTCGGCACCAATGGCGCGAATGCTCTTTTTGCTTGTTCGTAGTAACCCAACGGCAGCCTCCATCCGTTGGTATTCGATGTAATCCTGCGGGTTAATACCAGTCAACATCTTGAAATACTGACCTACATAATCTTCCGAAACGTTGGCAACGTTCGCCAGCACTTTATTCGACAGGTCGCCACCGAGATTCTCTTTAATATACGCAAAGATATCGATCAAACGCGGGTCTTTAAAGTACGTACTATTGGTAACGAGTTGCTCAACAAAGAGGTGATTTTTCAGAATGTATCGAACTACCTCAATAACGATCTCTTCCGTTTTTATCTTGATAATCCGCCCTTTACCAGCCAGATCAGTCATTTCTTCGGCCAGAATCTGGTCTATCGTCGTCGCCAGATGTTCCTCCCGTTTGATGATAAACGGAGGCACATCGAGTGAGTTGAAGAAGTTAACCGAGTCGAAGACTTTTGCTTCAAATGACACATATCCAAAGGAGTTTGGCAGATGGCCAATCAGCTTGGGGTCGTGGTTACCTTCCCAATACGACTCCCGGTGCGTCATGAATTCTTCATTCGAGACAATTTTGGGGTTCGTTGGGTCGCCGTAGGTAACAGTAACGTGTTTGCCACCCGGAATGAACAGCATATCACCCACGTCTACTTTTATTTTTTCATCGCCAATGGATACATCCCCGTTGAATAAAATAAGCAGCGTGTTCTCAACATCATAAAAGTTCTTGATGGTGATTGGTTGTAAAATCCGAATGTTGCGGGCCTTAATAAACTTCACGCCCAGCGATTCGATTATTTTATTATAGTCTTCCATAGCCGAAAGGTGTGTATCCCCAGATTGTGTTCGTGCGTAAAGTTGCACAAAACTAATAATTTGTACAAAACTAATACAAGTATAAAAGTTTCCAAATAATAAAAAAAATAGTGCGTATTCGCATCGAACACGCACTACACCTTTAGAAAAATTCTATTTTACCAAGAAAAGGGTCAGCGCACCAGCTCTCGGGCTATAACTAATTTTTGTATTTCGGATGTACCTTCATAAATCTGAGTAATTTTCGCATCACGCATTAACCGTTCGACGTGAAATTCTTTCACATAACCGTAGCCGCCATGAATCTGTACGGCTTCGGTTGTGGCCCACATAGCAACATCCGAGGCAAATAACTTGGCCATAGCCGCAGCCTGTACATAGTCTTTATGCTCATCTTTCAGGCGGGCTGCTTTGTAAACCAGCAGGCGAGCCGCTTCAATTTTAGTAGCCATTTCGGCCAGCTTGAACTGAATCGCCTGATGGTCAAAAATTTGCTTTCCAAAGGCTTTCCGTTCCTGACTATATTTCAGCGCCAGTTCATAGGCTCCGGCCGCAATGCCCAACGCTTGAGCGGCTATGCCAATGCGCCCCCCATTAAGGGTTGACATGGCAAACTTAAAACCAAAACCGTCATCGCCAATCCGGTTTGCTTTGGGTACATGAACATCCGTAAACAAGAGCGAATGCGTATCTGAAGCCCGGATGCCCATTTTGTCTTCTTTCTTACCGACCACGAAACCAGGCGTTCCTTTCTCGATAATCAGGCAGTTGATTCCCCGGTGTTTTTTCTCCCGGTCTGTTTGCGCAATAACCAGGCAAATACCCGATGAATTACCGTTTGTAATCCAGTTTTTGGTCCCGTTTACTAAGTAGTAGTCCCCTTTATCCTCAGCAGTGGTCGCCTGGGAGGTAGCGTCTGAACCCGCTTCGGGCTCCGATAAGCAAAACGCCCCCAGGGTTTCGCCGGTAGCAAGCCGGGTTAAGTAGGTGCGCTTTTGCTCTTCTGTACCGTATGCTTCCAGACCGAAACAGACCAGCGAGTTATTGACCGACATGACAACGGAAGCTGAGGCATCGATTTTAGAAATCTCTTCCATCGCCAGTACATACGAAACGGTGTCCATACCGCCCCCACCATAATCGGGTGATACCATCATGCCTAAGAAGCCGAGTTCACCCATGCGTTTAACTTGTTGAGCCGGAAACCGAGCTTCGTTGTCGCGCTCGACAATGCCGGGCAACAACTCATTTTGGGCAAAGTCGCGGGCCGCTTCCTGAACAGCAAGATGCTCCTCCGACAAATTAAAATTCAATCCCTGTAAGTCCAGCGTTGCCGTTGCCATCTGAATTGCGTTTAATTACCGTTAATCGTTTGTTGAGAAGTGAATGGAATACGAGTGTTTATATTTCAAAGGGTGTAGTTGACGCAGCATTAAAGTTACTTTTACAAAGCTGATAACTTTGATAATTAAGAGACTAAAGATTCCGGCTTTGTCAAAGGTTTCAGTCTGTGCACTTAAGACCCGAAAAGGATCAATACCCGTTGTAATTCCTAAACACTGTGTTCGATTGATTAGTGTAAAAGTAAGAAAAAATAGGCAGGTAGTATGCACGCATACTACCTGCCTAGTCTAATAAAAGTATGACTAATTCAGCGATGCAGGCCGGTTTATCTACATCTTTCAGGTAAAATGTGCACCTGATGGTGGCGCGCACACCGGCAGGTTGAGATTCAACCTGCTGCAGTTGGGCAGCCATTCGTAAACGGCTGCCCACCGGAACGGCATTTGTGAAGCGTATTTTGTTTGCACCATAGTTAATGCCCATCTTCACCGACTCAACCCGGTAAAGTTCAGCTAGTAATTTGGGGGCCAGTGAAAGTGTCAGAAACCCATGGGCAATGGTCGATTTATACGGGGATTCACGCATAGCGCGGTCCTGATCGGTATGTATCCACTGATGATCACCGGTGGCTTCGGCAAAGAGATTGACCATTTCCTGTGTAATGGTCAGGTAGTCTGTCTCGCCGAGCGATTGCCCGGCATGAGCCGCAAAATGTGATAAATTGGTAAAGGTGATGGCCATAGAGCGTTTTGTGATGAATAAGAACAACCGACAGGAGTTAGTCAATAGCCTTCATACTTAATTAGTCGTGTATGGACAAATCCGACAAGGTCGACGAATTTTTGTTTGAAGATAGCCAAATTACCTACCGCAAGGCTGGTAACGGCCCGGCCGTTTTGCTGGCGTTTCACGGTTTTGGTCAGAACCATACGGCGTTTAGTCCTGTCGAAATGGCTATGAGTGACCGCTTCACGGTGTATTCGATTAATCTGTTTTTCCATGGGAGCAGCCGATATACGGGAACAGGTCCGTTAACCAAAACCAACTGGAGTCAGTTAATCGACCATTTTTTACAGGCGCAGGCTATCGACCGGTTTTCACTAATGGGGTTTAGTTTGGGCGGTCGGTTTGCACTGGCAACCGCCGAAGCTTTTGCGGATCGGCTTGACCAGCTCGTGCTGATTGCGCCGGATGGTATCACCCTCAATCGCTGGTATTGGCTGGCAACAGATTCCCGGCCGGGGCGCTGGCTCTTTCAGTACACGTTACGCCATTTATCTATGCTCACCACGTTGGGTCATGCCCTTACTACGTTGGGTTTGCTCAACCGGACCGTCATGCGGTTCGCTGAAACCGCCCTGGCTACGCCCGAGCAACGAAAGCTGGTCTACGAAAGCTGGACTCAGTTCCGCCAGATTCATTCAAACATGAAATTAGTCGCTAAGCTTCTGAATGAACAGTCAACAAGGGTTCGTTTTTTCACCGGTGCCTTTGACCGGATTGTTCCCGGATTCTATATTTTACCGCTAACCAGGCAACTTCGACATTATGAGTTGACCGTGTTAAAAACGGGGCACAACCGGTTGATTGAGTTAATGGTCGAACAACTTTGATTGGCACCTAACCGGTTTACAATTATTCTGCTACTTGAGCGACCGTTGGATAACCTGCCAAAGTCCGGCAATAGAGACGACGATTAAGCCAATGATAACGATTTGGGTCCAAGAGCTTTGATTTGGGTTTTCCAATAACGCTTTGATTTCGCGGGCCTCATGGCCAGACCAAATCGCAATTAATGTACGGGGTGTCATGCCTAGAAAACCACCCAGTATAATATTTTTCAGCTTCGCCCCCGACAGCGCAAAGAGCAAATTAGTCAGGCCGAACGGGAGAATGGGCGATAGCTTGGCGAAAAAGATAACCTCCAGTTCATTGTTCAAAATACGGTCCAGCACCGATTGTGCTTTAGGATTTCGGCTCAGGAAAGCCAGGAATCGGTCGTGATCGAGCCAGCGAACCAGCAGGTTTATGAACAGAATACCACCAAAATTGATGACAAAAAGGGGCAATACCGCATTCCAGCCCAGAAAATAGCCGAAAATTAGCGCTAGCATGGTTGGCGGAGTAAGGCCGGCGGAGGTAATGGAACAAACAACGGTGATGATCGCCCATTGCCAGGCTGTAAAGCTGGCAATAGTAGCCTCATGAACTACCGCATAGTAGGTCAGCAGAGATGTAAAAACGATAGGTGTTACCGATAAAGCAAGACCCGCGAGGGCCGGACCGGTAAGCGATTTAGGAATGGCGAACTTCACATTCTATCAAACGGGTAAAAGGTGCTTGTGGTTTGACTTGTCGCGACAACGTACCACGCAGCGTGATAATCTTCGTTACATTTGAGTATGAAATTCGGAACCAAAGCCATCCATGCCGGTATTGAGCCGGACCCCACAACGGGCGCCATCATGACGCCTATTTATCAAACATCGACCTACGTTCAGGAATCGCCGGGAAAGCACAAAGGATACGAATACGCTCGTACCCAGAACCCCACCCGGACGGTGCTGCAAAATAACCTCGCTGCCCTCGAAAACGGTAAGCATGGAATCTGCTACTCGTCGGGCCTGGGCGCAACCGACGCGATTTTGAAGCTATTTAAACCCGGCGACGAGATCATAGCCAGCAACGATCTCTACGGCGGCACGTACCGGATCATGGTGCGGGTTTATCAGGAGTTCGGGCTCAAATTCACGTTCGTTGATTTGTCGAATGCTGCGAATCTGGACGCACTGATCACACCGGCTACGAAAATGGTCTGGATTGAAACGCCCACGAACCCCTTGCTGCGCCTGGTAGACATTACCGCCATTGCGTCCATCACTAAACAGCATGGTATTCAGCTTGTTGTTGACAATACCTTCGCGTCGCCTTATCTGCAAAATCCGCTCGATTTAGGCGCCGACATGGTGATGCATTCAGTGACCAAATACCTCGGTGGTCACTCCGATACGGTCATGGGCGCCATTGTCCTGAACGACGATGAAACGGCCCAGCGATTAGCATTTATTCAAAATGCGTGCGGAGCCGTGCCTGGTCCGCAGGATTGTTTTCTGGTGTTACGCGGCATTAAAACCCTGCACATCAGGATGCAGCGGCACTGCGAAAACGCCCAGAAAGTAGCGGAGTATCTACAACAACACCCTAAGGTGAGCCAGGTTTATTATCCGGGCCTCGTGTCGCATCCCGGCCATGAGCTGGCGAAGCAGCAAATGCGCGGCTTCGGTGGCATGCTTTCGTTCGAGCTGAAAGGCGATTCGATGCCCGAAGCTGTTCGGGTGATGGAAAGTTTTAAGGTGTTCTCGCTGGGTGAATCCCTCGGTGGCGTTGAGTCATTGTGTACGCACCCGGCCAGCATGACGCACGCCAGCATTCCAAAAGAAGAACGGATCAAAAATGGCCTCAAAGACACGCTCATCCGGCTCAGCGTCGGGATTGAAGATGTGGAGGACTTGCTTCAGGATCTGGAGCGGGCTATTGGGTAATCTGAACCGCATCGGCGGCCCGACAGGATTTATGTGATTTTTTCTGATTTTCTGATGGCGCGAGGCTCTGGCTTCGCGCCATCAGAAAACCGGTTTAGAAACGAATCCTCACGCCCGCCAGAAAATTCCGTCCGGCTTGCGGATAATACCCGTTGTCGGCGGTCACTTTGCCTTCTGAAATGTAAGCGTAGGTGTAGCCGTTGGACTCATACAATTCATTGAGCACATTATTAAACAACAACGTAAACGCAATTTCCTGAGCGAATTTGGTCTTTAGGGTGTAAATCAGACGAATGTCGTTGGTGAAATAGGAATTCAACTTGCGATTTTCGTTCGAGGTATTATCCAGGTATTGTTTGCCCACATACTTCGATAGAAGGCCCAGTTCCAGCCCTTTGGCGGGCGTGAACAATAACTGCGATCCGGCAATTACATTCGGCGAAAACGAGATGTCTGTCTGGCCATACTTTCGACTTTCCTGCTGGCCGTTATCGAAGTTATCCAGATACTCCGTGAAGTTTTTAACCCGGTTGCGGCTGAAGGTCGCGTTGACATTCCAGCGAAGTTGCTTAGCTAACCGCACCCCAGCTTCCAGTTCAACACCGGCCCGGTAACTCGACGGAATGTTGACCCGGTTGTACGCACCCACGTCATTTAACTGACCTGACAAGACCAACTGATTCGTGTAGTTCATGAAATAAGCATTGGCCGTAAACGCCAGATTCTCATTCTGGACCTTATACCCCGCTTCATAATCGACCAATTTCTCTGCTTTTGGGCGGCTTTCAGGTGTTGATTGTGTGTAATCGTTTCGATTGGGCTCGCGCTGACCTACGCCCACCGATGCATAGACGGTACTACGGTCGTTGATGGTGTATGTAAAACCAGCTTTTGGATTGAAAAACGTCAGTTTGGCATCCTGCTGAACGTTTTGCAATTGACTGTTGAACCCTAAAAAAGAGTAATCGATGGTACGAATCTGCGCATCGACAAAGGCATTGAGTTTTGGCGTAAACTGGTAGAATGCTTTTGCGTACAGGTTAAAATCTCGTTTGGTCGCGTCGTCCTGATAATACCGGTCACGAATATTCGTATTGCCGGCCACCCGCGACCAGATAATCTCGCCATAGTGTATGCCCTTGTACTGATTCCAGCCACCCCCAATGTTAGCTGTCAGTTTACCGAAGCTGTTGTAATCGAACGAAAAAACGCCACCATAGAAATCGTTGTCCAGCCACAACCGGCGGATCAAATCCGTCTGACGAATGGTCGAATCGCCGATAACGACATCAGGCAGGCCGTAGTTACTGAATTTATCCGCCGTTCGATATTCCTCATAATAGCCCTTCCCTTTCGTGTAGAAGAACGACAGGTTAGCCCGCCAGTTTTTGCTAAGCTCATGCGAGCTAATCAGCTGATAGTTATCCTGTTGATAATTGTCCGTCTGGTTGTCGTACGTAAAAGAATTATACGTTCGGTTGGTTTTCAGAAACTCCTCTGGCACACCGTTCCAGGCCTGGTAGGTTTTTTCCTGCCCTGAAAACACATTCAACCGAAAGAAACTCTTTTTGGTGTAGTAGCCGCCCGAGAGATAAAATGACTTCAGGTCGGAGAAGGCCCGGTCGATATAACCGTCAGAATAAATTTTCGATAGGCGGGCATCCAACACAAAATGGTTGTTTAGCAGACCCGTTCCCGCCAGTACATTCACTTTGCGCGTCCCGAATGAACCACCCGACAAGTTTACCTCGGCATAGGGCTTCTCTTCGAGCTTGTTGGTTTGAATATTAACCGAGGCCCCAAATGCCCCAGCGCCATTGGTTGATGTACCGACGCCCCGCTGAATCTGAACCGAACTGACGGAGGAAGCGAAATCCGGCATATTGACAAAAAACGTCCCCTGCGATTCGGCATCGTTATAAGGAATACCATTGAGCGTCACATTAACCCGCGTCGCATCGGACCCGCGAATACGGATTCCAGTATAGCCAACGCCCGCTCCGGCATCGGAGGTGGTGACGATGGAGGGCGTGAAGTTTAGCAGTTGAGGAATATCCTGGCCCAGGTTAAGTTTATTCAACTCCCGACGCGTCACGTCTGTATAAGCGATGGCCGATTTCTGATTGGCTCGGGTAGCACTCACCACAACCTCATCGACGGCTACGGCGGTTTTTGATAATTTTATCGAAAGCACATCGTTTTTAGATGGATCAACCGTCTGTCGTTGCGTTTCGTAACCCAGCATGGAAACCTGTACTGAGACGGCTGTAGGCTTCAGGTTAGTGAGGTAAAACGCGCCGTTAACATCGGTAAAGGTGCCTTTATAAGTACCTTCAACTGTGACGGCGGCACCCGGTAATGGACCACCATCGGCATCGCTGACTTTGCCAGAAAGAGTGTGTTGTGCCCAGGCGGGCAAGGTCGATAGCCACAACAGGGCTACAAAAAAATGAATGTAAACCGTCGGTTTTTTCATAACGAAAAAAGCTTGACGGTAGGCAAGGGGCCAAACCTACCTTTAGTTAGGTATGATTTTTGCGAACACTCACAGACACAATCTGTGAATTCATTTCCCTTCGCGGCATTACCCGCGCAGGTTCAATGGGTATAATCTCAGCCCGTTAGGTTAGGGCACCCCTTAGAAGATTAGCGGGGCAAAGTTAACTTAATTTTAACAAAACAAGATTTCGTTATCAGTCGTTTTTGTTTTCGAACCAGTGTATTGACGTATGAATGAGTTTGATTTAGTTGTCTTACAGGACGATATCGCCGACGGCCGCCTGAAATCTGGTGATGTTGGCACAATTTTAACGGTCTATAATGAGGGGCAGGCCTTTGAAGTCGAATTTGTCACATTGACCGGCGAAGCTATCGCAATTGAAACACTGTTAGCGCATCAGATTAGGCCCGTCCGATCGTCGGAAGTGCTGGCCGTACGTGATATGACGCTGCAGGAATAAAATGAATCGTAAACTTTTGAGGCATACCCTTTTCCGTGATTGTAAATATTCCTAATTTTGCACTCCAAATTGCAAAAGCATGAGCAAGAAGAATCCAGGCCTGGACTTTTTAGAAGACCCGGACGCATTAGAAGGAAGATTAGAAGACGTTGGTGATTATTTCCAACAGAACAAAAATATTGTTCTGGGTATTCTCGGTGGCATCGTTCTGCTCGTAGTCGGCTTTTTTGGCTATCGGTACTACGTAAGTACGCAGGACGAAACAGCTCAAGTAGAAATGTTCCCGTCGGTTTACCAATTGGAAGCCGATTCGTTGAAGAAATCGCTCAATGGCGATGGCAAAAGCCCTGGCCTGCTGGCCGTTGCTGACAACTATGGGGCAACTCCGAGTGGCAATCTGGCCGAATTTTATGCGGGTGTTGGCCTGCTGAAAGAAGGCAAATACGACGAAGCCATCGATCACCTGAAAAGCTTTAGCTCATCGGACCTGCTGGTTCAGGGCCGCGCTTATGCACTCATTGGCGATGCCTATATGGAAAAGAAAAGCTTTGATGAAGCAGCCGATTATTACCGTAAAGCGGCTGATTATAAATCGAATAAATTTTTCACGCCCGGCTATCTGATGAAGTTAGCGGTTGCTTACGAACAGGCCAAACAGAACGACAAAGCCATCGAGACCTACAACGAAATTATTGAAAAGTACAGCCAATCCGCCGAAGTAGGGAATGCGAAGAAGTACAAATCCGTGCTTGAAGCAGCGGTCGGTGAGTCATAAGCGTACTTGAACAACTCAATACAGCAAAGGACAAAGCCGACCCGGTTTTGTCCTTTTTTATTTTTATCATACTGGCGAAGCCGGGCGGCCGGTGCCGAAGCATCTTCGTCTCACAGATTTCTACGAACAACTACTTTAACTGCTCCTGGCGAAGATGCTCCTTCGTCGGCATGACACAAAATGGCATCAGACTTAAAAAATCTCAGCGTCTTTTCAACAGACGAATTACCCGATATAAGCGATCGGCGGTTTGGTATACTGGTTTCAGAATGGAACACCGAAGTAACCGAAGCCCTTTTTGAGGGAGCCTATAAAACGCTGCTTCAGCATGGCGCGAAGCCCCAAAACATTATTCGGGGCAACGTACCGGGTAGTTACGAATTGAGTCTGGGCTCTTTATGGTTTGCCCAACGGGACGACATCGACGCCATTATTGCCCTTGGCTGCGTCATTCAAGGCGAAACCAAGCACAATGACTACATCAATCACGCGGTTGCCCAGGGGCTGACAAACGTAAGCCTGAAAACCAGTAAACCCGTCATTTTTGGTGTGCTCACCCCGAACGATCAACAACAGGCCCTTGATCGGGCGGGGGGCAAACATGGCAACAAAGGTGACGAAGCAGCCATCACCGCGATCAAAATGCTCGGCTTACAGCAACAGGTTTACAGTAAATTTTAGAAAGTGAAAGAGCGAAAGCTTTTCAGGCACTCCTACGCTCTTTCAATCATTCACCCTTTCGCTCTTTAAAAATGCACGTCTGGAAATTTGGCGGCACATCGGTCGGGAAGCCCGAGCGTATGCACTCCATCCGTACCCTGATCACTAGTGACGATACCCGTAAAATCGTCGTTCTGTCGGCTTTGTCTGGCACCACCAACGCCCTATTGGCTATTGGTGAATCGCTGAAGGCGAACAATGACGCCGATGCCAACACAAAAATCAATACGCTTAAAGCGCATTACGACGAATTTCTTGGCGAACTCTATAAAACGGCCGAAGGGAAATCTGCCGGACAGCAGATTGTCGATAGCGAGTTTTCGTTTATCCGGTCACTGACGAGTATTAAGCCCTTCACGCTCAAACAGGAAAAAGAACTGGTCGCTGAAGGTGAATTGCTAAGTACGCAGATTTTTCAGGCATATCTGGCCGAAGAAGGTGTTCGCTCGGCGCTGTTACCCGCCCTGGAGTTCATGCGGATCGACGCGGATAATGAACCAGAGATCCAGTACACCGAAGAAAAACTGGCAGAAATGTTGCCTCTGCACAGCGATAAGCAGATTATTGTGACGCAAGGTTTCATTTGCCGGAATCCGCGTGGCGAGGTCGATAACCTCAAACGGGGTGGTTCTGATTATACGGCCTCCCTGATTGGTGGTGCCATTCGGGCGGAAGAAATCCAGATCTGGACTGATATCGACGGGATGCACAACAACGACCCGCGTATTGTCAAGAATACGTTTCCCGTTCGCGAACTGACGTTCGATGAAGCTGCTGAACTGGCTTATTTTGGGGCCAAAATCCTGCATCCATCGACGATTACACCTGCCCGAATGTTTGGTGTACCCGTTCGGTTGAAAAACACCATGGACCCGACTGCCCCCGGCACGCTCATTGCCGACCGTACGTCCAGCGAGGTGTTTAAGGCCATTGCGGCTAAAGACGGAATTACGGCCTTGTACATTCACTCGACGCGTATGCTGAATGCCTATGGGTTTTTACGCCGTATTTTTGAGATCTTCGAGAAGTATAAAACGCCGGTCGATATGTTGGCGACTTCCGAAGTATCCGTTTCTGTAACGATCGACAATACGGAGCGCCTTCAGGAAATTACAGACGAATTAAACACGTTCTGTACGCTCGAAGAACCAGACCATGATCAAACAATTATCTGCATTGTTGGTAACTTCAGCGCAGATAACGAAGGCGTAGCGGTGCGGGTATTCAACGCGATGAAAAACATCCCGATTCGGATGATTTCATATGGAGGGACAGAAAGCAATCTATCCTTACTGGTTCACGGCCGTTACAAAGCCGAAGCCTTGAATGCCCTGAACGACGGTCTGTTTTCGGCGTAACATTGCCGATTAGCTTTTACCAACTCCGTGGTCCGTGTCCTCACGGGCCACTTGATCGGATGGTCTGGCTGACGCATGGGTGGTCCGTGAGGACACGGACCACGTAGGATCGTGCCGCTTTTTTTCGATGAGGGCGATTACAAACTCAAGAATTTATTGACGTCATCAAACGTCTGATTAACCACTAGTATGCTGCAACTCAATTTTATCCGCGAGAATAAAGACACCGTATTGGCGGGCCTTGGAAAACGAAACTTTGCCAATGCCGAAACGGTGGTCGATGACGTGCTGACACTCGACCAGAAACGGCGCGATACCCAACGTGAACTTGACGATGTACTGGCGCAATCCAACGCGAAAGCAAGTCAGATTGGGGCATTGATGAAAGCCGGGGACAAGGTCGCGGCTGAAGCGGCCAAAGCGGAAACGGCTGCACTTAAGGCCCGTTCGAAAGACCTTGGCGATGCCCTTCGTCAGGTTGAAATTGACTTACAGGCGGTTCTTGTCACGATTCCTAATATTCCCCATAGCAGCGTTCCGGCCGGACGCAGCGCTGAAGATAACGAAGTTGTGCTGGAACATGGCGAGAAGCCTACGCTCCACGACGGCGCGCAGCCGCACTGGGAATTGATTAAGAAATACGACCGCGTTGGCGGACCGATCATCGACTTTGAACTAGGGGTTAAAATTACGGGGGCTGGCTTTCCCGTTTATAGAGGCAAAGGCGCACGTATTCAACGGGCGTTGATCAACTTTTTCCTTGACGAAGCTCTCAATGCGGGCTATTTTGAAATACAGCCCCCCATTCTGGTCAACGAGGATTCAGGCTTTGGTACGGGACAGTTGCCCGACAAAGAAGGGCAGATGTATTTTGCCACTGACGATAAATTATACCTGATTCCAACGGCTGAAGTACCCATCACGAATATTTACCGCGATGTGATTCTACCTGAAAATCAGCTGCCGGTCAAGAACGTAGGCTATACGCCCTGTTTCCGGCGGGAAGCTGGTTCGTGGGGAGCGCACGTTCGGGGATTAAACCGGTTGCACCAGTTCGATAAAGTTGAAATCGTTCGGATCGAAAAGCCAGAAAACTCCTATGCGGCTTTGGAAGAAATGAGTCTGCATGTGCAATCGCTGTTGCAAAAGCTGGAACTTCCTTATCGGGTTCTGCGGCTTTGCGGGGGCGATATGGGCTTCACCTCGGCGCTCACGTACGACATGGAAGTTTGGTCAGCGGCTCAGGAGCGCTGGCTCGAAGTTAGCTCCGTATCTAATTTTGAGACCTACCAGGCAAATCGGCTTAAGCTGCGGAGTAAACTAGAGGGTAAAATGAGCCTCTTACATACGCTGAACGGTTCAGCACTGGCGCTGCCGCGTATTCTGGCCTCTATTCTGGAAAATAATCAGACGCCGGAAGGCATCCGGATCCCCAAAGTGCTGGTTCCTTACTGCGGCTTCGAGATGATTGATTAACAATTGATTTTGCCGGGATGACAAAAAACAGAATGGGCTGAATTCGTTAGCGAATTCAGCCCATTCTGTGTAAAAAAAATAAAGTTTTCTAATTCAGTTCCCGCGTGGTTTCGAACAGGAACCAGGTGCGTCGTTCGGTTTCATCGATGTACACTTCGAGCAGACTGGCGGTCGCTACGTCTTCGGCATCATCGGCTATCTTGTGAGCATCGCGCATGCTCTTCGCCATCTTTTTATTCTCGTTCATCAAATCCACCAGCATGTCTTTTGGAGCAACGAAATCTTCGTCATTGTCCTTTACGCGCTGTAATTGCGCAATGTGCGCTACGGACCGGATTGTGTTTTCACCCAGTTTGCGGACGCGTTCGGCGAGCGGGTCAATCGTGGCAAAAATCTGGTCGGCCTGCTCATCCAATAGCAAATGATAATCGCGGAAATGACGACCTGACATATGCCAGTGATAGTTTTTCGTTTTGATATATAAGGCGAAGGCATCAGCTACCAGACCATTAACAGCCTCGGCAACTTTTTGTATGCCTTTTTCTTTAAGATCAGATGGGGTATCTAATACGTCGGTTTGATTGATAGCTTTCATACGGTTAATCAGTTAGTAAGCTGGAACGCTTATATCCATAAAAACTCCCGTTGAACCGATATTGTTTGTTAAATACCGCTTAAAATCGGGCGAGTACTTTCTCGGAAACCGTTTTCCCAATCGACAATGAAGAGGTGGCGGCTGGCGATGGGGCGTTGACAACGTTGATGGCTTTATCGGTTTCCAGAATAGCAAAGTCGTCCAGCAAACCACCCGTCCGATCGCACGCCTGCGCCCGGACTCCCGCGCCCCCCGGCTCCAGATCAGCCTCCTGCACTTCCGGAATCAAGGCCTGCAGCGCTTTCGTAAAGGCCGTCTTCGAGAAAGAACGATACATTTCACCCAGGCCCGTTTGCCAGTACTTGGCGGCTACTTTCTGGAAGCCCGGCCATGAGAGCGTTTCATACATTTCTTTCAGATTGATATCCGACTTCGTGTATCCCTCCCGCTGGAACGCCAGCACGGCGTTGGGTCCGGCTTCTACTCCTCCATGAATCATGCGGGTAAAGTGAACGCCCAAAAATGGAAAATTCGGGTCAGGAACCGGGTATATCAGGTTTTTGACGAGATACTGTTTTTCTGGTTTAATCTTGAAATACTCACCCCGGAACGGCACGATCCGAACATCGACCGCTTCTCGCTGGGTGAGTTGGGCAATTTTATCGGAATACAACCCCGCACAGTTAACGACCAATTTCGATTCGTATCGATCTTTATTGGTTACCACGATACTCAGACTCGTCCCCGGCGTTACCTGCTCAACCCGTTCGCTGAGCCGGATGTCGCCCCCAAGGGATAGAAACTTTTGGGCGTATTTATCGGATACCTCCTTGTAATCGATGATGCCTGTTTGTGGAACAAACATTCCTGCAACGCCTGTCACATGCGGTTCGATCTCGCGCATTTCAGCCAGCGTTAGTTTCTTCAACCCGCCAAGCCCATTAAGCTGGCCCCGTTCATAGAGTGTATCCAACTGCGGAAGCTCTTCTGGCTTCGTTGCCACGACAATTTTTCCGCAAAGGTCATAAGGTATGCCTTCCGCCTTGCAGAAGTCGATGAGCATGTGATAGCCCCGGATACAGTTCGTGGCTTTCAGACTACCGGGTTTATAATAGAGCCCTGAGTGAATAACCCCGCTGTTGTGGCCCGTTTGGTGACGGGCTACGGAAGCCTCTTTTTCAATTAAAATAACCTTCAGAGCGGGCCGTTGCTGTTTTAATTGAAGCGCGGTGGCTAACCCAACAATTCCTCCGCCAATGATTACTACGTCTGTCATACATGTATTCGACAGCATCTTGCTGTCGGTGGTACCTGAGTTCGGCAGCCCCGACAGCAAGATGCTGTCGAATACATTTGCTGCCAAATAGTTGAACTGCAAAGGTACAGTTTTCGCGCTAATCAGCCATTACCGCAATTGACCTTCAATCCAATCCAGGCCTCTCCCGTAGAGCGCATGGGCAAAACGAACGCGGTTGTCGAAGTCGGCATTAGCGGTTTGACCGTCGGTCATAAACTGCCGAACGAGACGGGCATTGTCGAGTGCCTGCGGTTGCTCATACTCCGGCTCCGTTTCGGTCCGAAAGGCTGCGAAGGCAGGCGCATCGCCCTCGAAATGCTGAAAGAACAAATGCCCTTTTGGTGTACGGACGGCACACAAAATACCCGTCGCCCGGCTTGTGGATGGGGCGAGTGTGCCCTCCAGGCCACGTTTCAGCACAATAACGGCATCGTATCCGGCCAGCATCGCCAGTTCGGCCATTTTCATCTGGTAAGTAATGTGAAACACCGACGTTACCAGAATTCGGGCGTGGCAGGGATTCAGAACTTTTTCGAGCGTGGCCAGAAATGGCCGTTTGATGATTGCGTGTCGTCGTTCTACCCAACGATTTAGCGCTGGAGAGAGCGCTTTCTGGTCGAGTACCCAGCCATACGAGGCCAAAGGCGTATCAAACTCATGGTTGCTTTGTAGAAACCGGCAACCAAGATTCATGTATAAATCGAGGGCATTGAGCGTGAACTTAGGCCCGCCGGAGCGCCCAACCATAGAGATTGCACCATAGCCCCGTTTCTGAAAAAACTGCGCCAGCAGGGGCGTAATCAGGTAACTATGCTCAACGCCATCAAAAGGCTCGGCAATTTGCAGCAAGGGCCGATCGGCACAACTCATGAGTCCGAAACCGGGTGAGAACGTCCGTTCGGCGGCTCGCATCAGGCCCTGGTATTCTTCATTCGTTTCGTGCCGAACCCGCATGATGCTGGCTGCCAGCCCCCGAAACGTTTCGCAGCTACCCGTACCAAAAAGATAATCGCCCAGTTGCTCCGCTTCGGCCACTTGTAAATTGCCCCCCCGCACTAGTTTAATCGCAATATGAAGCATTCCTTCGGACAAATCAGGGCAGATTTTATTGATCAGAAACGTGGGGTGCGAGAAAGCTCCTTTGCCAATTACTTCTTCCAGCGTTCGCTCTTCGGGCGTGGGGCCTTTGGCCAGTAACGCCCCCAGGAAAGCCCCTCGTTGTAACGGATGGGCATTCGGGTCAGCCAGCGCCACCCGGCACTCAGCCAGCAGTTCGGGGGTAAGCGGCTTGCTGCCATACTTACCGATACCAATGTGTTTGATACCCCGGCCAAGCGCGGTACTAGTAGCAGGTACGTCCAGAACCATAAGACTAACTGGTTTAACTAATAAATAGGGAGATAAGTAAAGTAAGTAAAAAAGCCCGACTTTTTACAGCTAATTCAACCAAAATCACGGTGTTAAGCTTTCATTCACCTCATTTATACTTATAATCTCTTCTCGTACTGTCCTTGTCCAATTATACACTCCTCCGTGGTCCGTGTCCTCACGGACCACCTGACCAGATGGTGTAGCTGACGCATGTGTAGTCCGTGAAGACACGGACCATGGAATACAATCACTTTTATTAATGCTGTCATCTGGCTCTGGGCACAATCTAGAACCAGAACTATCCTTAACCTTTCTTGTTGCTTTTCATTGAGGTAACGAACCGATTTATTAGTTGGGACCTTATGGATTGACAAAACGGGCTGGCCAATTTCTTTTTTTACGCATAATCGACTTGTATTCGTTCAAGTAGTAACAGATTACGCCTGACGCCGGGCTAGTTGGTAAACTTACCAACGGAACCCATTTTCCCGGCTAACTGGTTAATCAACTACTTTTACGGCGAAATTATTAATTGGGTATCATGGCGGAACGAATCACCTATGGCAAAACATGGTGGGGACAACAGTGGCTCAATGCGTTAACGAGCATTGATATGGCCAACCGATTGCCGCGTGGGAAGACCTACGCCAACAAAGGAGCCGTGCAGGGATTGTCCATTTCTCAAAATCAGATCAGCGCTTCGATCAAAGGAACCGCGCCACGTCCCTATAAATCCAAATTGTCGGTGCCACTGTTTACGGATAAGGAAAAAACAGCGTTACTCACCGAAATAAATGAGAATCCGGCGACGCTGGCGCAACTGCTTAACCGGCAGTTGCCGCCTGAGTTGACGGAGTTTGCCGAAAAACGCAACATTCAGTTGTTTCCCCACTCATTCCGGGATTTGACCATGGGTTGCTCCTGCCCCGATGAGGCCGTTCCCTGTAAGCACCTGGCAGCTGTCATTTACACGATTGCAAATGAAATTGACCGAAATCCATTTTTAGTTTTCCAACTGAAAGGGCTGGACATACTGGCCGAAATCCAGAAAAGTCAGGTCCATGGGATCGCCAGCACATTGGATACGGTGCTGTCGTTTAGAGACATTGGCACCGATGAACTGCCCGATGAAGACGAAGACTGGCGGCCCGATGAAACCATTCGCGCCAGCCTGGACTTTGCGACCATTCCACCCCTAGCCGACCAGCTTTTAGACTTGCTCTCTCCCGACGTTACGTTTACCAAAGGCGACTTCCATAAATCGTTGAGCCGAGCGTACAAATTATTCAGCAAGCCAATAGAAAAGGAGTTGGTTACGGACGAAAAAAATCGGCCCGCTGGCCCTGCCTTTAGCGACAGCATTGAGCTACAACTCGATGAGTTGATGGCGGTCAAGAAGATAAGCATGTTCAGCGAACATGGCGAACCCCGGTCCATCAGCGGGTTCGACATGAGCGATCTGATTAACTGGCTCGATACCCTCACCGAAGCCGACTGGCCCGAAATGAGCGATTCGGTGCGGGCACTTTACTTGACACAACAATTCTCGGCGGTGCTGTTGCGTCGGGGCGCTGTGGTGCCGCAACTGCTGCGGGTTGGTCCTGCTGAAGAACAATATCGGGTGCGGTGGCTCCCGGCAACACTCAACGAAACCGTTAAGCGGCTGACCGATCAGCTCGCTACCCAGCTTCCGCCCACGTTACTCACCGTCCGCTGGCAAAAAGAATGGCTGGCTCTGCCAGATGAGCAACAGGTTTTGACCTTATGCTCGCTCTTTCTGCGTCGGGTTATCAAACCCGCTACCATCGAACTGTGGGAGCGCTGGCCCCTTGAAGATGCCGACCGGCTATTTTTTGGCGTAGAAACGGTCCGGTTTGAAGGATTTGGTCGAAAAGAAATGCCGCTGGCCATGCAGCTTTGGGTCAACGATTTCTTCTTGACCCATAAACGGTTTGTGCCCATTCTGGCCGTCGAAGACAGTGAGTTGGGTGATGAATTCCGGCTAAGTCTGCTGATCCGCGACCGCGAAGGCCCTTTAGTCAATGGTACGCCCACGGCCCCTATTCCGTTACCCGATTTACTGGATAAGAAAACGCGAGGACTCGATCCATACGAGCGCATTCGCATGGATGTTTTGCAGGATTTGCTGATTCTGGCCCGGCACTTTCCTGATCTGACGAAGCTGACAAAAATCGGTGGACCCGCTTACCTGACGTATTCGCCTGAGCAATTTGTGAAGATCCTGCTCGATACGCTTCCCCGTATGCAACTGCTGGGGATTGCCCTATGGCTACCAAAATCACTCCGGCATTGGGTGCGACCGCAGGCAGGTGGGCGACTCAAGGCCAAAGTTACGGCCAGCAATGCTTTTATGCGGCTGGACGAAATGCTAACGTTCGACTGGCAAGTGGCGCTCGGCAACGAAATGGTGAGCGTACGGGAATTCCAGAAACTGGTTGGCCGCACTACGGGCCTGGTCAAAATTAAAGACCAGTATGTACTAGTCGATCCAAATGACCTGACCAAGCTTTACAAACAACTCGAAAGCCCGCCTGAGCTGACCGGAACCGAGCTACTGCGTGCCGCCTTGGCCGAGGAATTTAGAGGTAACCGGTTAGGTTTGTCGGCCGAAGTGCGGGAATTGGTCCGGCAGTTTACCGAAAGTACGTCCCAACCCTTACCCGAATCATTAGACGCTACCCTCCGACCGTATCAACAACGGGGCTACGACTGGCTTATCAAAAATACGGCCCTGGGTATGGGCAGTCTGCTTGCCGATGACATGGGATTGGGCAAAACCTTACAGGTCATTGCTTTACTGCTCAAATTCAGGCAGGAAGGGCGGTTCAAAAAACAAAAGGGCCTGGTTGTTCTTCCAACAACGCTATTAACCAACTGGCAGAAGGAAATAGCCCGTTTTGCTCCGGAACTACAGGCTCGCATCTACCATGGTTCGAATCGAAAGCTACCCAGCGAGCGAGCCGACGATTACGATCTTTTATTGACAACCTACGGCGTTATTCGGAGCGATCTGGAAACGTTCAAGAAAACAACCTGGGCCGTTGTCGTTATCGACGAAGCCCAGAACATTAAAAACGCCGATACGGAACAGACAAAGGCCGTTAAATCCCTGAAATCGCCCATCCGCATTGCCTTGAGCGGCACACCCGTCGAAAACAGGCTATCAGAGTTCTGGAGCATTATGGACTTCGTGAACAAAGGGTATCTGGGCGGCTTGACCAAGTTTAACGAAGAGTTTGGCAAACCGATTCAGCAGGAGCGCGACCATCAGAAACTGGATCAATTCCGGCGCATAACCAGCCCATTTCTGCTTCGTCGTGTCAAAACAGATCGCAGTATTATTACTGACCTTCCTGACAAGATTGAAAATAATCAGTTTTGTACGCTTACGCCCGAGCAGGCCGCTCTGTATCAGAGTGTGGTACAGGAGAGTTTGCGGGCTATTGAAGAGAAGGATGGTATTGCCCGCCGGGGTCTGGTGTTAAAGCTCATGACGGCCCTCAAGCAGATTGGCAATCACCCCCGGCAATACCTCAAACGCGGTTCGGATCTTCCGGCCCTATCGGGCAAGACGGTTTTGTTGCTCAACCTGCTCGAGACGATTTATGCCAACCATGAAAAAGTGCTGATTTTCACCCAATACAAGGAAATGGGCGAGTTACTGGCTCAGTTTATCGAGCAGGCCTTTGGAAGACAGCCTTTATTTTTACACGGTGGCACCTCCCGATCCGAACGCGACGAGATGGTCGAACAATTTCAGAAGAACCGTAGCGACCACACCTTTATTTTGTCGCTCAAAGCGGGCGGTACCGGCCTGAACCTGACGCAGGCGAACCATGTCATTCATTATGATTTGTGGTGGAATCCGGCCGTCGAATCGCAGGCTACCGACCGGGCATTCCGCATTGGTCAAACCAAAAACGTATTGGTGTACCGGCTCATGAACCAGGGAACGCTGGAAGAAAAGATTGACGCGATGATCCGTTCCAAACGCGAACTAGCCGACCTTAGCGTGAAAACCGGCGAAACCTGGCTCGGCGACCTGAATGATGATGAACTGAAGGAGTTGGTGAGTTTGGGGTAATCTCGCTTGGCGAGGCTATTCTCCGTGGGCCGTGTCTTCACAGCCCACGGAAACATACATCACAAAAAACGGGTGACAGCTTTAGAAGCTGTCACCCGTTTTTTGTGATGTAAACCACTACACCTTCTTCGGATCGGGATGGGTGTATGGCGAACGATAGTCTCGGGCCAGCATTTTGGTCGCTTCTTTGTCGCCCACCACTTCCCGTTTTACGGGGTCATAGACCATCGGGCGGCCGGTTTTCATGGCCATATTGGCCAGAATACAGCTCGCGGTCGAGATATGTCCTTGTTCGATGTCAGCGACAGGACGGCTGTTTTTGTCGATGGCATCCAGGAAATTGAGCATGTGCAAACGGGTTGCCGGGGCTGCGTTCAACTCAATTTTCGGATTCGTATCTTCCGTAACATCTTCGGGGTATTTCTCTTTTTCGTAGACAACATCCAGGTGTATTTTTTCGCCTTTGCCATCGGGAATAAAGTCGCACTGCATGGTGCTGCCCCACAACGTTCCTTTTTCGCCGTAGAGCGTAAATGACCAGGGATAATCCGGATTGTTGGCCGTGCCCCAGGTTTTGTGATGCCAGACACAATTCAGGTCATCGTATTCAAATAGCGCCGATTGGGTGTCAGAAATATTCGATTTGCCCTCTTTCTGAACATAAATACCCCCGTGCGAACTAATCCGTTTGGGCCAGCCAAGATTCATCATCCAGCGAACCGTGTCGAACATGTGCACGCACATATCGCCCGTAATGCCATTCCCATACTCCATGAATGTCCGCCACCAGCGCACATGCGGCAAGCCGTCATAGGGGCGTAGCGGAGCGGGACCTGTCCACATTTCGTAATCCAGAAAATCGGGGACGGCCTGCACGGGTGGGTTGCCATTGTTGCGCATATGGAGGTCGCAGGACATCTCCACGTGCGATATTTTCCCGAGTAATCCGGCATCGACGATCTCTTTTTTCGCTCGGATCAGGTGTGGCGTACTTTTGCGCTGCGTACCAACCTGCACCACCTTGTTATACTTCCGGGCTGCCGCAACCATCGCTTCGCCTTCCATCACGTCGACGCTAATTGGCTTTTGTACGTAGACATGGGAGCCTGCTTTCACGCAGTCGATCATTTGTAGCGCATGCCAGTGGTCGGGGGTGCCAATGAGCACGATGTCCATCTGATTCTCGGCCAGCATTTTTTTGTAATCGCCATAGAGCTTGGGCGTCTTACCCGATTTTTGTCGCTGGCTCACCAGTTTTGCGGCACCGGCCAGCATGTTTTTATCGACATCACAAAGCGCAACGACTTCTACGGGAGCTACCTGAATAAGACGGAACAAATCGCTTTTACCATACCATCCCGTACCGATCAGACCAACCCGGTAAGCCTTGGGCGGGTTCATGAGATCCATACCCCTCGCCCCAAAGGCCGAAAGAGCGAGCGAGGCAGTAGTGCCCTGAATAAAACGACGACGGTTGATATTGAAAATATCCATGCGAGTTAAAAATTTCGGCCGAAAAAGCCGGGTTTAGGGGTACGATTTTTTACGTTTTACAGACTCTTAAGAAACCTTACTTCAACAAAGCAATCACCGCTTCGTCGCCCATAACAGCACGGGCCGGGCGCGGGTGAGCTGCATCGAAGACCATCAAAGCGGCTGGCTCCAGCAATGTATTAGGGCTTTCGTCGATCTCTCCATTCTTGAGAATCCGATTCAAATCCAGCTTTAGTGCTTTAGCCAGAAACCGATAGGCAGCTGCCCGTTTGTTAGGCCCATAATCATGACCCTCGGTTGGCAGATGCACGTTTTCGACCTGATCTTTTGCGCCATAATAGCCATAAATGGTTTGGATGTATGGGAATTCAACGTCGGGCGTATTCTTTGTCCAGTCTTTCCCATCAGACACAAGCAGCATCGGTCGTGGAGCGGCTAATGCGGCCAGCTCCACATTACTGGTCTGGTGGGTGGGCCGCTTATGAATGGGCATGCCGCTCTCGCAGGTGCAACCTCCGAAAAAGTGCGCCGACACCATGACGACGGGCACCGACACCTTAATCCGCGGATCGAGCGCCGTCAGCAGAAACGTTTGGGTTCCCCCACCCGACTCCCCCGACATGGCTATCCGGTTTTTATTTACCTCGGGTAAGCTCATCAGGAAATCAAGCGAGCGCATGCCGTTCAGGGTTTGCAGTTTCAGCGCTTCGGGTAATTTGTGCGACGTCTGCTTTGAATCGCCATAGCCAAGCATGTCATAAACAAACACAACGGCTCCTAGGCGGGCCATGGTGGCGCACCGCTGCTGAGTTTGCTCTACAAAGCGGGCATCCTCTTTGGCGGTATGCCCATGTGGACAGAGAATGGCCGGTAATTTGCCAGCCGCATTAAGTGGTTTATACAGATTACCGGTTACGAAAAAGCCCGGTATACTCTCAAAAGCTACATTCTCGACCGTATAGCCGTTCAATTTCTTCAAACTATGCCGAATGGGCTGAAGTGGGGCAAATTTCGGCTTTTCAGGCAACTGCATCCCATCCCGAAGGCCCTGCCGAATCAGTTTAGCGCGTGCTTCCCAACTGGCACGGTCATGATGAGTCTGGGCAAACTTTTGTAAGGCGGCTGCTCCTTCTGCTTCCGTAAAATAGGCTCCCTGGCATAAATCAGGCCGTGCCGGGTTCGGTTGGGCAAGGGCCATTGTCAGGCTCATGGCATAGCAGGCAATCAGGGCTCGGGCTTTCATAAGCTTTACTATTTTTTATTAACTCCTCCCCTCGTTACTCGCCCACTTTTTCCAGATCGGCCAACGTCCAGGCTTTGGTTCGTCCCGTTGTTTGCTCGCGTATGCGCTTCACATCCTCCGCTTTCACAAAGGGTTTATAGCCTCGGCGTTTCACAATTTCCGGCGGAGGGCCACTGCCCGAGGGCCGGGGACCAGGCGGTGGTGTATACGGCGGAAAATTACCCGTGTAGCCAAATTCATACCGGATATAGCTCAGGACAGAAGCAATCCATTCGTCGTCATTGGCCGCCATAGATGGCATAACATCGGGATAGGTTTTCTCGTCGACGGGGCCGGATAAGCCATTCAACAGGATTTTAATCAGCACATCTTTATCACCTACCACTCGTTTCGAGGCAAATAATGGAGGAGCAACCATGCTGCTTCCGCCAACGGCCAGGCCTTTTCCATCGGGACCATGACAGCTGGCACACAGAGTTTTAAAAGTATTGGCACCGGCCATAACCATCTTCCGGTCTTCGGGTTCGAGCCGGCCCAGCCGCAAGCCGTAGGTTTTGACGGCGTCATTCTTCAATAAACTTTTCTGAGCGCTGACTAGCATTTCGTTGTTAGCGCTCTGCTCAATGATCTCGCTGGCAAGCGTGTTGGCTTTAGCGGCCTTGCTGGCGTGCAGCGACAACACCAATTGCGTCCTGACATCATAGCTGGGATCGGTTTTAAGGGCCCGTAAGGCCTCGATAACCTGATCATCATCCTGCTTTACATACCGCTCACTAATCACGACAGCCGCCCGCCGAACTTGTGGGTCAGCGTCTTTCATCGCCATAAGTACCATATCTTTGTCGATAGCCTCCAGGCCTTCCAGCGTCCACAAGGCATGCAAACGGCCAAGCGCCGATGGCTGTTTAGCCAACGAGCCTTGCTGGCCCGAAGCGATCTGCTTCAGCATCGGAACCACCGACTTATCACCCAGCACAACGAGTTGCTTCTGGGCATTATCGCGCCACCAGCCATTCGGATGATCGAGGTAGGTAACCAGTTTGGCGCTGGGCTCATCGAGCATGTGCGGTTTTGGACCCGGCTTCATGCCATCGTGCACCAGCCGGAAAATGCGGCCATGCTGAATATTCTTGTCCAGTCCCAGCCGTTCGATCTGGGGCCGCAGGTAGCTTCCTTTCGGTGTCCACTGCGATTCCTGAATAATACCCCGGTTCATGTCCACGATGTACAAACAGCCATCTGGACCGGTATAGGTGTTTACGGGCCGGAAATTCATATCGGTTGATGCGATAAACTCCTGCTGTTTATAGGCGTTTTCCAGCCTTAGCTTTCCGTTTGTATTGATCACTTTAGCCCGGCGGATAATCCGGGCAACGGGTTCGCCAATCAGGTAATCACCCACCAGATCAGCGGGTAGTTTGTCACCCCGGAAGATAGACTGCCCATTGCTGGCCGTGAAGTGATTCAGTGTACTATCGGGCAACCGGAGCCGGTTCAGACCACCCTGAATATCGGGTGTAGCCATAATCGGCCAGACCGCGTTGAATTCTTCACTGTATTGATCTGGAAATTCCAGTCCACCATAAACGGGGTTAATCTGAAAGCCCGATGCCGGAATTTCGCCACCCGCCCGCGAGAAAAATAACCGGCCGTAGTTATCGTGGGTAAGCCCCCATTGGCCATTGGAGCCGCTGGGCAGCGAGTCTGCTTTAAGGCCATTTTTGGTGTAGCGAAACCGCACCGGATCAACCGTTTCGTAAATGTAGTTGTCCAGATTCCAGTCCAGTCCACTGCGCTGGTGTTCCAGATTACCGGGCGATTTTTTACCGACATGGTAAACCGATTTTTTCTGATCGGCTACCCCATCGCCATTGGTATCTTTATAACTATAAATGTCGTAGGTATCGGTTTCGTTGACCAGCAACTCGTGGTCAACGCACAAAATCATGCGGGGCAACAGAAGCTTGTCGATGAAAACGGAGCTTTTGTCCATTTTACCGTCGTTGTTGGTGTCTTCGAGCAGCATAACCCGACTGATCGCGTCGTGCTCACCGGAACCATCGGCGTCCTGCATGTAGGTATCCATTTCGGCTACATACATTTTGGCGTTTCCGTCCCAGGCAATCGCCACTGGCTCCCTGATCATCGGATCGCTGGCGACCAGTTCCATATGGTAGCCTTTGGGCACCCGAAAGGCCTTCAGGCTCTGCTCGGGCGTCAGTTGTGCAGGCGATGGATTGGAAACAAAGGCCGGGACAGTGTCTGTAGCTGCCGTATTTTTTGCGCTATCCTGCGGAGCTTGCTGTACGACCTTACAGGTAACGACCAGCATCGAGAACGAAAGCAAGCCTGGTAGCCAGAGCTTATTTTTCATGAGCGTATGTTTAGAACAAAACCAAAAGATAGTTGTACTAAACTCTTACTCCCTTCTTTGCAAGCTTATAACGTATTTTTTACATTTTAGGGAAATCGCTCGAAAAAGGCCCGTATTTTTTCATTTTCACCGGGTTGAGGTCCGGCACAGTTTATCCATCCGGTTGTTTCTGCCTTGGGTTTCAACCCGGTGAAAATGAGAAAATCTGCTAAGCAACGAATGAATTACCCCTCATTTAGATCAAGTTACCGGAAAGTTAGCCTATACAGCCTTCACGGTTGAGCCCCGGACAATCAAGCTTGTTGGTAGTATAATCCGTTCAGGCTCAAACTCATCTTCTTTTGCCTGCAACTGCCGAAGTAATAAATTCGCCGTTTGCTGCCCTATTTCGTCGACGGGCTGGGCGACCGTCGTTAGGCCCGGCTCGATCAGGGCCGACATCGGATCGTCACTAAAACCCACAATAGCCAGATCGTCGGGCACTGATAGACCCCGACGTTTGGCCACGTTCAGGGCTTCGAGCGCTGTGGGGTCATTCATGGCGAACAGAGCATCGGGCGGGTTCGGTAAGTTCAACAGGTGGTTTACATAAATATTTGCCTTGTCGAGATTCAGATCATAGGCGATAACCAACTCTGGGTCTATCGGCAGCCCATAGTGCCGCAGGGCATCCCGATAGCCATTGAGCCGGTTGCGGCTATTGGCGAGCGTATCGGGCCCGGCCAGATGGGCAATCCGCCGTCGGCCCGTTTGAATGAGGTGCTCGACCGCCCGAAACGCGCCGTTATAATCATCCACCGTTACGTTCGATACTGCCATATCCTCGCAAACGCGGTTGAAAAATACGACTGGAATGCCTTTCCGCTGGAAAACCTTGAAGTGATCGAAGTTGCGGGTTTCTTTCGTGTGCGACACAATCAGGCCATCCACCCGACTCGCCAATAAGGCTTTCGCGTTGGACACTTCCGTTTCATACGACTCATTTGAATGGCAGATAACGACATTATAGCCCGATTTGGCCATCTCCTCCTGCGCTCCGATAATGACTTTCGGGAAAAAGAAACTGATAAACTCTGGCACAATGATACCCACCGTTCCAGTACGGTTCGTCAGCAGGGATATAGCCAGTTGATTCCGCTGATAATCGACCTGAGCGGCCATATCGAGTATGCGCTGCCGGGTTTTCTCATTAACATTTGCATGACCCGTTAAGGCCCGTGATACCGTCGATTTGGATATTCCCAGCGCACGGGCAATGTCGATAATGGTTGTCTGATGAGTAGCCACAGAAACTTCTATTTATATAACGAATCTAATTTTTACCTACTATTAGCTAGTAGATACATAACCAACAGCCATCTTGCCTGATCATTTTATTGGGAATGTTCCCAAAATTTTGGGAACATTCCCAATAAAATAAGTCAAAAATTTCTTTGCAGAATTACGATTGGGCTGTAATATCAAGTAATAATAGGCGAAATAGCTCATTTTGCTTATTGTCTGGGGGTCAGAAGATGAAAATCATTACTTACTCGCTCTTCCTATTCCCTGGCTCACTCAAGTTATAAGTTTTGTACTTTTTCAATTTTGCCATTCCTAAAAACTAAAAGGCAGTCAACGCTGCTTGACCTATGCAATCTATTTTATCATTACGAACTGGGATCGGCTTGCTGAGTCTGGTATTGGCTACCCTGACAGGGCAGGCGCAGGCACCCCGAACCACAACCATTAAGGGGCGGGTGACCGACGCTGGCACAAACGAAGGACTGCCGGGGGCAAACGTAGTCGTGAAAGGCGCTCAGCAGGGAACCACAACGAATGCCAACGGACAATACACGGTAACCATTCCCAACGGAAATACAACCCTGACGTTCTCCTCGATTGGTTATGTGTCGCAGGAGGTTCCCGTTGCCAACAAAAGTACCATTGATGTGGCGCTGAAATCCGACGACCGGTCGCTGAACGAAGTGGTTGTGGTTGGCTACGGCACTCAGCGAAAAATTGAGACAACCGGCTCCATTGCGTCGATTAAATCCGCCGATCTGGTTCAAACGCCTATCGTCAACGTAGCCCAGGGCATACAGGCGCGGGTAGCAGGGGTTCAGATTGTACAAAATTCGGGCGCGCCGGGCGGCAATGTCAGCGTTCGGATTCGGGGTACGAACTCCATTAACGGAACCTCTGAACCGCTCTACATCGTGGACGGCATTCAGATTGCCAACGGAAGCCCAACCGATAACGTGGCAACGACTAGCCCTCTGTCAACCATCAATCCGAATGATATCGAATCGGTTGAGGTGCTGAAAGATGCTTCGGCGACGGCCATCTATGGCTCACGGGCCGCCAATGGCGTCGTTCTGATCACCACAAAGCGAGGAAAGAGTGGCGCCACCCGGGTTAGCCTGGAAAGCTATTATGGCGTACAGAAGGCTACTAAAATGCTTCCGGTTCTTAACGCAGCCCAGTTTGCCCAGTTGGATAATGAAGTCTTTAAAAACACCTTTTACCCGGACCCTGCCAGCTTGGGCGAAGGCACGAACTGGCAAAAACTGATTTTCCGGGAAGCGGCCATTCAAAATCATCAGTTGACCATTAACGGAGGCTCGGAGAAAACCCAACTGGCCCTGTCGCTGAATTACTTCAACCAGGATGGCATTATTATCAACTCTGGTTTTCAGCGCTATTCGCTCCGGCTCAACGTCGATCACCGTGTTAGTGAGCGGATCAAGATAGGGACCAGCATTCTGGGCAGTTATTCCATCAATAAAGGCGTTCCCTATGGCAGCACGAATCTGGGCGACGCCGATGTGGTAACCAGCAGTATTTTAGGCGCGGCCCTCGGTGCGCCACCCACGCTGAAACCATACCGTGCGGACGGCAGTATTTACCCGTTTGGCGAACAGGCCAATGGCCAGTATCGCGAAGTAGCCAATCCATTGGGGCTGGCCGCCATCTACAACCAGACAGCTACCCAGCGAACACTGGCCAACCTGTATGGCGAAGTCTCTCTGGCGAAAGGCTTAACCTACCGGGCTTCTTTCAACGTGGATTTGCAGAATAGCCTGCGCGACACGTATTCGCCCCGGTCCATTGTCAGCCTGACCGATCTAAATGATAATTCGGGTTCGGGCTCCAAAACAAATTCGAACGGAATCGTGCTGCTCCACGAAAGCATTCTAACCTACAGTCGCCAGTTTGCGGAGCACCACTCGCTAAAGTTCACCGGTGTATATGCTACCCAAACCAACCTGTTTAACTCGAATCAAATTAATGCTACGGGCTTTCCCAATGATGCAACGGGTGACGAAGCGTTGCAGCTAGCCCTGGCCCGGACCGTAAACAGCAACCGGACCAAAGAAGGATTAGACTCTTACCTGGCCCGGATTAACTACGGCTATAAGGACAAGTATTTTCTGGATTTGACCGCTCGGGCCGATGGATCTACAAAATTCGGAGCGAACCATAAATACGGTTTTTTCCCGGCGGTATCGGCAGCCTGGCGTATTATTGAAGAGCCTTTTCTCAAGAACGTTGGCTGGTTATCGGATTTAAAACTGCGCGGCAGCTACGGCTTAACGGGTAACGCGGGCGGCATCTCGCCCTATCAGTCGCTGGCTATAGTTGGCTCGTCTAACCCCAATTCATCTGATTACCAGTTTAATCATACTTATTTGACGGGTATTAATCCGCTGGGAATCGCCAACCCCGATCTGCGCTGGGAGAAATCGACTCAGGCTAATATTGGCCTGGATATCAGCGTACTGAACAACCGGCTGAGTTTCGTAGTCGACGTGTATGACAAGAAAACACGCGACCTGCTGTACATCAAGACATTGCCCTTATCATCGGGCTATGGCAGCATTACGGGCAATTTTGCGGCTCTCGAAAACAAAGGAGTCGAACTGGCGGCCAATGCCCGAATCTTGCAGGGCCCTCTCCGCTGGGACGTGTCGGCAAATGCGACCATGAACCGCAACAAAGTGCTTGATCTGGATGGCGGCACTACCCAGGAACGCTTCGTGACAACCTACAGCATTTTGAGCGTCGGGCAACCGCTGGGCCTGTTCAAAACGTACGTTTTTGATGGAATAAACCAAACGGGCGAAACCATTCTGCCCGGCTACGACGGTCGTTTGGGTGGCCATAAAGTGAAAGATATCAATGGAGATGGTGTTATCTCAGCGGCCGACCAGGTGGTTACAGGCAATCCGAATCCCAAAGTTATTTTCGGTTTTTCGACCAATCTGGCCTATAAAAGTTTTGACTTGAGCGCCTTCTTTTCGGGGTCGCAGGGCAATGACATCTACAACCAGGCCCGGTTTGCGTTTGAGACGCCCCTTGGTCAGCGCAATTTGCTGGCGGGTGTCGCCAACCGCTGGTCGCCCACGAACCCCAGCCAGGAATATGCCAGCGCAGCCCAGGGCAGCCGCCTTCCGGTTAGCAGCCGATACGTGGAAGACGGTTCCTACGTGCGGATGAAAAACATAACGCTGGGGTACACACTGCCTAAACTAAATGGTGTCCAGCGCATCCGGATCTATGCCAGCGGCAACAATCTCTTTACCCTTACCAAGTACAGCGGCTTCGATCCCGAAGTAAACTCCTACGCGGGTAGCAACACGGTCATTGGCGTCGACAACTTAGTTTATCCCCCTGCCCGGTCGTTTCTGGGTGGAATCCAGGTCACATTTTAAATGAGCGAAAGAGTGAATGAGTGAATGAGTGAAAAACGCATCTGTCATTCATCTTTCACTCATTCTCTCACTCGCTCTTTACAAACATGAAAAAGATACTCATTCCTATACTCGTTGCCCTCTCCTTAACAGCCTGTAAGCTGGACGAAACCATTTACTCGTCTATCTATACCGAAGCATTTTATAAAACGGCTTCTGATGCCGAAAAAGGCCTGATTGCGGTGTATGACCCGATTGCCGATATGTGTGTGGGCCCAGCCATGACCATTGTCTCTGACTTCAGCGCCGACCAAACCTACCCTCGGGCCGTTGTGGGGCGGAACACCCTAACCCTGTTTTCATACGACCCCAACTACACGACCCAGAAAAGTGCCGGACGGATCAATGAGGCCCCTCAGCAAATCTGGACATCCTGTTACGATGGTATTGAGAAGGCCAACTGGATTATTGAGAAGGTGCCCGGTGCTAAAATGGACGCAACCCGTCAGAAGCAAATTATTGGCGAAGCTTATTTTATGCGGGCTTTTTATCACTGGACGCTGACCAAGAATTTCGGCGATGTGCCGGTAAAGATCAAAGCCAGTGCCACACAGGCCGAAGCCATTGTCGGGAAGAGCACCAAGGCAGAGGTCTATAAGCAGATTTATAGTGATCTGGATCAGGCATTAGCTGCCGGTTTGCCTTCATACCCGGCTGTTGATAAGGGGCGACCATCCAAAGAAGTCGTCAATGCCCTCTATGCCAAAGCTGCCCTCTACAACGAAGATTGGGCAACGGCGTCCAAGAAAGCGCAGGAAGTGATTGCTTCGGGCAAATATGCCTTGTTGCCGAATGTGCTGGATGTCTATCGGTACGACAACGAAGACCCGGCCCGACTCGAAAACATGTGGGCTTTCGAGTCGGAAGGTGGCTTCAGTCCTTCGCGTGGGCATCAGCTGACCAGCCTGTGCGGCCCGGCGGGTAGCGCGGCTCCGGCCTATTCGAAAACTTCTTTCGGGTCGATGTTTGCCTATCAGTCCTTTTACGACTCTTTTAATCCGGCCGACAAACGGCGGTTGTTGCTCGATACCACCTACGTTGATAAGAGCAATAAAACAGTTGCACAGCGAAACATTACTCCCATTACGGCGCAGGGTGTATTGATTAAAAAATACCAGGACCCCGTATCGACGATTGGAAACACCCCCAACATTCCCATACTCCGCTTACCGGATATGTACCTGATTGCGGCCGAAGCCGAAGCGCGTCAGAATGGAGTTTCTGCAACGGCTTATGGCTTCATTAACCCGGTCCGGAAACGGGCGGGTCTGCCGGATCTGACGCCCGGCCTGAGCAAAGATGCCTTTATCGACGCGGTGATTCAGGAGCGTTCCTGGGAGTTTTTTGCTGAAGGCGACCGCTGGTATGACCTAACCCGTACGGGTAAATATATGACGGCCCTGACTTCAGCCGTAAATAGTGTGTATCCATCCCGTCCCGTTCAGGCCAAGAACAAATATTTCCCCATTCCGCAGGACGAACTCAACGCCAACCTGAAGCTGGTGCAAAATGCGGATTGGAAATAGATGTACCCACGGGCTTTAGTCCGTGTTTCCCTGGTACTATTTAGGATAAAAACACGGGCTAAAGTCCGTGGGTATACAACCCTTTACTCAATGAAATTAATCTGGAAAGTTGCTCTTTTAAGTATCGGCTTTACAGCCGCTTTGGCTCAATCGAATCAGCCAATATCACTGGTGAATGAGCGCGTAAGAGTCATCTGGAAAAATACACCGAATGGTTGGTCCATTGGGCAGGTGGCCGTACGCAAGGGCAACCAATGGGTAAGCCTGGCAACCCCATCGGGCGAGAATACCCTGCTTTATGCCACCGAAAAACCACCCGAAAAACCCGAAACGACGTTTACCTCCATTACGGGAGAAGAGTTTCCCGGCCCAAAATATCATTACCAGCAAGTGCAGTGGGCCGAAAGTACAAACCCCGTTTCGCTGAATACGGCCGGGCAGGCGGTTCACTTCTTTCCCAAAGAAGCCAGACGAACCGGCAATAACTCATTGACTTTTCGTCAGGAAACGGATGCGGCCACTATCAGCACCGAATGGGCGTTCGATCCGAAGTTTCCATCGGATATCATCGTCAAACAAACCGTTACGCCGAAAAGGGATGGGTACTTCTCGCTGGCCAGTCCGACGCTGGCCAGCACGGCGGAACAAAATCTGGCCTGGGCTACCGTACCGGGCTATTTCCAGGGAAACAAGCTACAACCGAATTTTGCCTTGGCTTATGCCTATGGGCATGGCATCCCGTCGTTGCCAGTCGTCTACCGCGAACGGTGCGCCAGTACGCTTTGCCCAATGGTCAGTACCAAAAATGGCATTACGCTTTCCATCATTCCCGAACCCGGACTTAGCCGCGATCCGTGGGCCAGAGATAAACCTACGCAAACCGACTGGAACATTGGTTTGTCGCACATGAACCGGAAAGCGCAGCTTTCGCCTACGCTCTACTACCCCGTGTTGGGAGAGCCAAAATCCAGCCTTAAAACCGGGGAGCCGATGAGCTACACCTTTCGGTACAGCCTGACTGACGGCGGCTGGTTCAAGGCGTTGAATCACGCTGTGTATGACATTTATCAGTTTAAGGAAACGCTGGCGTTGCGGCAATCCAAACAGTCGCTGACGGATCGCATCGAGAAGATGCACCATTATCTGACAGACCCCAAGACGTCCTTATGGAATATTGAAGAGTTTGAGGGTAAAAAACTGGGGGCGCAGTCCTATCTGGGTGGCGTTGTGGGATCGAATAAGGACGCGATGAAAAACTCGGATTACGGCGCGATGTGGATGCTGGCCAACGCGACCCACGACCCGCTCCTGACTAAAAACGTGCTTCCCTACGCCGAAAACTTTAAACTGGCGCAACAGGAAACCGGAAACAGCTTTTTTAAAGGGGCACCCGAAGGCCAATATTACCTGGCCAAATCGAAAAAGTTTGTGGAGGAATGGGGCGAAGTCGTCGAACCCATCGGCCTGACCTACTATACCATGCTCGACATTGGCAATATGCTCTTGTTTGAGCCGACGAATACGGAACTGAAAGAACGGTTACGCCTGGGCGCCGACCGCCTGCTCACCTGGCAAAAGCCGGATGGCCGCTGGGCCGTGGCTTACGACCGTCCTACGGAACAGGAGGTTTTTAAAGACATTCAGGATTTGCGGCCCACGTTTTACGGATTGATTGTTGCTTACCGAATCCTGAAAGATCCCAAATACCTGACGGCCGCCCGTAAAGGCGCTGACTGGTTCCTTAAAAACGCCATCGAAACGGGTAGCTTTCTGGGCGTCTGTGGCGATGCTCGCTATGCGCCGGATTTTGCCACCGGTCAGTCGGCGCAGGCGCTGCTGGATTTATTTGATCTGACGAACGACGCCCGTTACAGAAACGCAGCCATCACAGCGGCCAAAATCTATACAACATCGATTTATACGCATCCCATTGCCAACCACAATCCAAAGACCGTCAATGGTATACCGCGCGAAGACTGGGAGATTAGCCAAACGGGGCTGAGCTTTGAGCACGGGGGCATTTTTGGTTCGGCTACCCGACTTGGTCCTATTCAATTATGCAGCCATGCCGGGATGTTTATCCGGATGTATCAATTGACGAAAGAACCAATCTTTGCGGATATGGCCCGGTCTGGAGCCATTGGCCGGGATGCCTTTGTGGAGCCGAAAACCAGTGTGGCGTCCTATTACTGGGACCGGATGAACAAAGGTTCGGGGCCGTATCCGCATCACGCCTGGTGGCAGATTGGCTGGCTAACGGACTACCTCATGGCCGAAGCGGAGCTACGCTCTGGCGGGAAAATAGTTTTCCCGCGTGGTTTCGTAACACCCAAAGTTGGTCCGCACCAAACCTACGGATTCGGCGCTGGAACGATATACGGTCAACCCGCCAGCCTGCTCATTCAGGAAGGTCTGGTACAATCCGGAAGCCCCGTGATCGACTACATCCTGGCCCGCTCGGCCGACCAGAAGAAACTTTACGTGATCCTGCTCAACAATCGGGCTCAGGCCACAAAGACAACCGTAAAGCTGACCCCAGCCACCATTCAGAAAACAAGCAAGGCGGCTCGCTGGCTACCTACTAATCAGGCCATTTCGGCAGATAACATTGCGCTGGATTTGCCAGGCTTTGGGCAGACAGTTCTGGAAGTGGATTTACAGTAAACGTAAATAGCCCGGCATGACTAGTTGGGCTGTTGGGCGTAGTTTTTAACTACGTCCTGACGTTATCCGGCCTTTGGCCGGAGTCATGTACGTCGTCTTAAAAGACTTAATCCCGGTTGGAGACCGGATAACACATCAGCGTAGTCAAAACCTACGCCGAACCAAGCTATACGAACTTGAACACAACCATCGATACAGCCGTCATTGTCATTTTTTCGGCTTTTGTCCTGACGATCGGGATGCTCTTTGCCCGGACGGGCCGGAACCTGAAATCCTTTTTTGCGGGCGGTGAAGCTGTGCCGTGGTTCATTGGCGGGCTGTCACTTTTTATGAGTTTCTTCTCGGCGGGAACGTTCGTTGCCTGGGGATCCATTGCCTACAAACACGGTTGGGTCGCCATCACCATCCAGTGGACCATGTGCATCGGTGCGCTGGTAACGGGTCTGTATCTGGCCCCGCGCTGGAAACAAACGGGTGCACTCACAGCTGCCGAGTTTATCCGCGAACGGCTGGGCGCAACAGTGCAAAAGGTGTACATCTTCATTTTTACACTGGTGTCGCTGTTCATCAAAGGGTCTGTTTTGTATCCGGTAGCCAAGCTGGTGAGCGTTTCGCTCAACTTACCGCTGGTTCCCTGTACTATCGGTTTGGGCTTTTTTATGATCGCCTACACCGCTGTTGGCGGACTCTGGGCCGTAATGGTTACGGATATCTTACAGTTCGTCGTGCTGTCGGCCGCCGTGTTTATTCTCCTGCCGTTGTCGCTGGATCGGGTGGGTGGTTTCGACGGATTCGTCAAAGCCGTGCCGGATGATTTTTTCAACCTCCTTAACGGCGAATACACCTTCGGATTCGTAGCCGCTTTTGTGATCTATCACATCTGTTACATTGGCGGCAACTGGACGTTCGTCCAGCGATACACCAGCGTCGACAGTCCGAAGTCGGCGAAAAAGGTGGCTTTTCTGTTTGCCGGACTATACCTGATCAGTCCGGTTATCTGGATGCTGCCACCCATGATCTACAAAGTCATCAACCCATCGCTAACCGGCCTGGATACCGAGAATGCGTACTTGATGATCTGCAAACTCGTTTTGCCACCGGGCTTGCTGGGGCTCATGCTGACGGGCATGTACTTTTCTACGTCGGCGAGTGCCAATACCGCCCTAAACGTTGTTTCGGCCGTCTTTACCAACGATATCTACAAAGGCCTCATTAACCCAACTGCTTCGGACACCCAGTTGATTCGGGTAGCACGGGGTTCGTCCTGGCTGTTCGGGCTGGGCATGATTGGCATTGCCCTGATGGTTCCGGCGGCAGGGGGCATTGTGGAGGTCGTTCTGAGTATTTCGTCTATTTCGGGCGGACCTTTGCTGGCTCCTCCCCTTTGGGCACTGTTCTCGAAACGCCTGACCAGCCGGGCTACACTCTGGATCACCGGCATTAGCTTGAGTGCCAACCTATTCTTCAAAATCCTGGCTCCTCTATTACTGGGGGTAAAATTAACCCGAGCCGAAGAAACCATGATTGGCGTTGGCCTGCCGTTTCTGTTACTACTTGGTTATGAGCTATGGGCAAGATCGAAAGAAAGCGTCGCTCAGGAGTATTACCAGTACCTGATGGCCCGCCAGCAAAAACGGGACGATGCGCGGGCCGAATCGCCCGAAGAAACACTGGCCATACGAAAACAGAATCGTTTCGGCTTGCGGGTCATTGCAGGCTCTCTAGCCTTTACCGCGCTGATGCTGTGTGGCCTGAGTTTCCTGACGACAGAAGGCGCGGGAATAACCGCCGTGATTTCGGGGGTGGTTCTGGTACTTGCGCTGATTCCATGGCGGGCTGCTCAGCAGGTCCAGCTACCCTCAGACCCGCAACAAATCGAGAAACTCATCAATACGAACCTATAGTCCACCCGACATTGTCAAGGTATTCAGAATTGCCAAAAAGGTATGATTTACAGTAAAACAAGCCTTAAAGAAATTTCAATGATACAAGTACGCTGGTTATTAAGTCTATTCGTTTACACAGGTCTGACGCTTTCTGGTTTCGCTCAATACACGATTCGAGATCCCGATGCGATTCCCCTGCACGGTGAATGGCGGTTTGCCCTCGATCCGGTAGATGCGGGTGAGCGGGGCAAATGGTATCAGGAAGATGCCTCCCTGAATCGGTGGGACAAAGTGACGGTGCCGCACTGTTTCTCCGTCGATCCGCGCTACCAGTTTTACACCGGTACCGCCTGGTATCGCCGGACGTTTCCTTTCCAGGTAAGCCCTGGGAAACGGGTTATCCTTCATTTCGATGCGGCTTATTACGAAACATCGGTCTGGATAAATAATCAGAAAGTTGGCACACACGAAGGTGGCTACACGCCGTTTCACTTCGACATTACTGAGTATTTAAAAACCGATCCGGCCAATGGTGCGCTAAACCACATCGCGATCTCGGTAAATAATAATACATGGAAAACGACGACCATACCGGGCGCCAAAGACAACAACCTTCCTGAATCCTTCCCGGGCTGGATAAACTACGGCGGTCTCATCCGACCCGTTTATCTGACCGTCGAACCGGAGGTATATGTGGAGAATGTCAAGGTCGAAGCAACCCCGGACTTAGCGAAAGGTACCTCATCACTAAAAATCAGAACCCGCGTTCGGAATGCGGGCAAGCAAGCCATTACACCCAAACTCTCGTTTCGGGTGGAGCAAAATGGCAAGCCCATCAGCCTGACCTGGAAACAACCGGCTGGCACCGTTACAACTAACCAGACAGCGATGCTGGAAGCCGAAACGGTGTTAAAAGCCGCCGATGTCAAGCTGTGGAGCGTAGACCAGCCAACCTTATATGACATGCAGGTGATTGTTGGTAATGACACCGTTCGGTCTCATTTCGGCATTCGGAAAGTAGAGGTTCGAAACGCGCAGTTGCTACTGAACGGGCAGCCGATCAAAGTGGCGGGCGGGAACCGCGTAGTCGATTACACTGGCTTAGGCTCGCTCGAACCCGACTGGCTGGTCGAAAAAGATATGCGGCTAATGAAAGAAGCGGGTATGGAACTGCATCGGCTCACCCACTATACGCCCTCCGAAACCATTTACGACTGGGCCGATCGCAACGGGATGCTCATCATCAGCGAAGCAGGCAACTGGCAGCTTACACCCCGGCAGATGGACAATGATACCATGCGCACCAAGTTCCGGCAGCAGTTTCGCGAGATGGCCGAACGCGACTGGAATCACCCCTGCGTAATTGCCTATAGTGTTGGCAATGAGTATCTGTCGGAACAACCAGCGGGTCAGCGATGGACGAAGGATATGATTGCCTACGCCCGCGAACTTGACCCAACCCGGCTGTATACCTTCGCGTCCATGCGGCTCAATACGCTACCCAAAAAGCCCGAAGACGAAGCGAGTCAGTACTGCGATTTCGTTTCGACCAACACCTACGGCAACCACGTGAATGTGCTGAAACACATCCATTCGCTTTATCCCGACAAGCCAATCTTCATCAGCGAATACGGCACGCGGGCCGATGGGAAGGATAGCGAAGCGGGTCAGGTTACGCATATCGACAAGTTTCTGGCCGACATTCGGCCGTTGCCCTACGTAGTGGGCGCTTCCTGGTGGTCGTTTAATGACTACCTGAGTCGGCATGACGGCACAAACCCGGACGGCACCCGCCCGTGGGGACTGGTTCGGGGCGATCGCTCGAAACGCCCCCTGTACAAAGCTCACCAAACGGGCATGGCACCCGTCACCGTCGAAAAGGTGAGCTGGACTACGGGAAAGGCAGGTGTTCATACGGTGACCCTACGTGTGACGGCCCGGAATGATTTTCCGGCCTATGCTATCAAAAAGTATCAGCTAAGAACAGACAACACAACGTTGCCGATTTCTGATCTGCAACCAGGCCAAAGTGCCAACATCAGCTTTCCGGTGCGGGGTTTCGACAAAACGATCACTGTTGAGATCATCAAACCAACCGGTTTTTCAATTCTTACCCAAACTATTGACTCAACGAATGATACGCGAACAAGCAACCGATAAACGAACTTCAAAAACCGTTCGACACGAGGCCGATCTGATTGTGGTTGGTGGCGGGTTGTCGGGCGTTTGCTGCGCCATCACTGCGGCCCGGGCGGGCATTCAGGTTTTGCTGGTGCAGGATCGCCCGGTATTGGGCGGAAACTCGTCGTCCGAAGTACGGCTATGGGTGCTGGGCGCTACCTCGCACATGGGCAACAACAACCGCTGGGCGCGGGAAGGGGGCGTTATCGATGAGTTACTGCTCGAAAACCTCTACCGAAACCCGGAAGGCAATCCGTTGATTTTTGATACCATTTTGCTGGAAAAAGTGGTTTTGGAGCCGAACATCAAGCTTTTACTCAATACGGCAGTATATGAAGTCGAAAAATCTGACGCCGATACGATTAGCGGATTGAAAGCCTTTTGCAGTCAGAACAGTACTCAGTATGAACTGGTAGCCCCGCTTTTCTGCGATGCTTCAGGCGATGGCCTTGTCGGTTTTCAGGCGGGTGCCGCCTTTCGAATGGGCGCCGAAAGCCGGGAAGAATTCGGCGAAAAGTTTGCGCCAACGGCCGAATACGGCGAATTGCTAGGGCACTCGCTCTACTTCTACACCAAGAACACTGGCCGGCCGGTTCGCTTCGTGCCACCGGCTTATGCCTTGGACGACATCACCAAAATTCCGCGCTACAAACGCTTTAACGCACAAGAATATGGCTGTCAGTTGTGGTGGATCGAGTACGGCGGTCGGCTCGATACGGTTCACGATACCGAAGCCATTAAATGGGAACTCTGGAAAGTGGTATACGGCGTCTGGAATTACATCAAAAACTCCGGCCAATTTCCCGAAGCCGAGACGATGACGCTGGAATGGGTTGGGCAAATTCCCGGCAAACGCGAAAGTCGCCGATTCGAGGGCGATTACATGCTCACGCAGCAGGACGTCGTGGAACAGCGAACGCACGCCGATGCCGTTGCCTTTGGTGGTTGGTCCATTGACTTGCATCCGGCCGATGGCATTTTTTCAGAGAAGCCGGGTTGTAACCAGTGGCACAGCAAGGGCATGTACCAGATTCCCTTTCGCTGCCTGTACAGCCGAAACATTACGAATCTGTTTCTGGCCGGACGCATCATCAGTGCCTCCCACGTTGCCTTCGGCTCGTCGCGGGTGATGGCCACGGGTGCGCACGTTGGGCAGGCCGTGGGTATGGCCGCTGCCCTATGCACCCAAAATGGGCTGCGCCCCCGCGACCTGACCGAACCGGCCCAAATTCAGAACTTGCAGCAAGAACTGCTCAAAACCGGCCAGCACATTCCCGGCCTTTCGCTTCGCGACCCGGACGACCTCGCTCAGAATGCCAGCCTGTCTGCTTCCAGCGAATTTAGCCTGAACGAACTTCCCCCGGACGGACCCTTGCAACCGCTGACTCATTCGGCGGCCCAGATGCTGCCCCTGCCGGCGGGTATAATTCCCCAAATGACCGCCATCGTCACAGCCGATCAGGCAACAACGTTGACGGTTGACCTTCGCCGAAGCAGTAAACCATTGAATCATACGCCCGATGTAACGCTTGAGACGTTGACAATTCCGCTGGTAAAGGGCAAGCAGACCATCGACCTGCCCTTTACCAGCCGGATGGATGAGCCCGGTTATGTGTTCGTTATGTTCATGAAGAACGAACACGTCCAGTTGCAATACAGCCAGTTACGCGTGACGGGCGTTTTGTCGGTGTTTAACAAAATCAACCCGGCCGTTTCGAATTACGGCAAGCAGGAGCCAACAGACGATATTGGCGTCGATACGTTCGAGTTCTGGTGCCCCGAACGCAGACCAGCGGGGCAGAATATTGCGTTGACCATCAAGGGAGGCATTCGCCTGTTCGGCGCTGAAAACAGCCGAAATGGAAGTCAGCGTCCAACCAGCCAACCCAATGCCTGGGTGGCAGCTGCCGACGATCCAAATCCAACGCTAACCCTATCCTGGCCGAATAAGCAACGAATCAGTCGGGTTGAACTCCGTTTTGATACCGATTTCGACCACCCGCTCGAAACCGTTATCATGATTCATCCGGAAACCGTTTCGCCATTTTGTGTGGACGAATACGAATTATGCAGTGACAGCCAGGAGCGCATTTTTCACCAGACCAACAACTACCTGAGCAACCGCACCATTCGGTTTGAGCAACCCATAGAAACGACCAGTTTAACCATTCACTTGAAAAGCAAGCGTAGCTTTGGAGAGGGCGCTTTTACCCCGGCTTCTCTGATGGAAATCCGATGTTATGCCTAAAGGCCTGTCTTACTTTGTGATAATGACTTTTCTTGTCAGCACGGAGTCACCAACAGACAGATGAAGGAAATACAAGCCCGAGGGCAGTTGGCTGAGGTCGAGTTGCTCGTTCACCGTCTTGTTTTTAACCTGCATTGTCTGTTGGTGCAGTAGCAGGCCACCGGTTCCGGCAATACGCAGTTGAATGTTGGGAACCGGCGTCACCAGATCAGCCTTTAATTGCACGATCCCGCTGGTAACCGGGTTTGGGTAAAGCTGGAATGTACCTACCGTCGCTGGTTCATTGGCCAGAACGAGTGGCGCGGCTGGTGCCTGAATACGAAGGTTATCGATGGCCCAACCCCAGCCATGAGACAGTTGATCTGCCAGCAACCGGAAGCGGATTAAAATTTGGTCGCCCGCCCGAAACAGGCTTTTCTGGCTCAGAAGGGGTATATCGCGGTGGCGATATAAGGCCGGAACGCCTACCGTTGCTGAGTTTTGCTCACCGACCGGACTGAGTACGGAACCAATCGTGTATGCCTTTAGCCAATCGGGATTGTCTGCCGAGCTGTACGCATCCAGCAGTGGCCGCCAGGTCGATCCATTATCGCTGGATCCTTCCACAACGACGTAATCAAAGAAATTTTTATCACCTAGACGACTTCCTACACTCCCCGGTTCGACCAGCACAATTTCATCGAAGCGCATAACCGCACTATCCGGGTTCGCTTTAATCCGAATGGGCGACAGCAATACGTATTCATAGCTACTTTGACTTTGAAAATCAGTGCCGTTGCGATACGGGTGCTCGGAATGAATGGCCGGATTACCAAACTCGGCCGGAGTTGCCAGACTGAAGCCGTAACCCACAAAATCGGTCGTCGTAGCGGCATTATCGAAGGTGTTGATGTATTGGTCACGGACTGCCAGGGGAGATACTACCCGGAGTTCATAAAATCCCGTCGCGGGGCTAATGGTCTGATTTTTCGCTCTTGCCGAATCTCTGGCTACAATGCGGTAAGTAATCTTGTCGCCCGCCTTTAGCGAGTTGACCGGAAAGTTGATCCGGCTGGTGTATAGGCTATCGTATGTGATGTTCGCAATGGTCTGACGGCTATAGCGCAATGGGAGATTTGGCTGGGCAACGCCATTGATCTGGTACTCGACATAAGCCGCGCTGATACCGCTCCGATCATCGGCAATACGGGCGTAAATGGGCAGACTATCCACCACGGTTGTGGAGAAAACGACATTCTTCGCTGGACTATACTGCACAATCGGCGGTGTGTTGTCGGGGCCAACGCGGACATGATGCCAGGTTTGTGCGCCGTTTGAGAGTTTACCGGGGTTTGAAAATGTACGCCCGGTGGCATCCTGCGCCTGAAAATAATACCAGATATCGCCCTGGGCCTGCGCACTTGGCAGCGTGTACTGGTACATATCCGTCGTGCCAATCCGCGCGGGCGCTACCGCCGTTGCCGTCGAATCGCTGGCGGTAGGAGCCGTTTTACGGTAAAACAACCGAACGGAGTTAGCCACCAGATTGGTGTCACTGATGACTCGAACACTGAATACAAAGTCTTTCACATCTTCTGAATTCAACACGGGCTCATGGAGCACCGACGTCGTTTTCCATTCCATATCCGAGAATAACGCAAGCACCATATACCCCGGTGAGTGAATGGACTCAGCCCGGCCCAGAAATGCGCTCATTAATGAATTGATGTCTCCTTTCGGATAGGTATCGTCATCGAGGTGGTAAATACTCGACGCCCGGTCAAACGTTGCTTTTGCCTGTAACCGCAGCTTTTGCAAGGATGTCTGCTTCAGAATCGCGCCATTCAGAAACAGGTCATTTCCCGTAAGTTGCCGGTTCAGTAGGATTGAGTTATTCGGGTACTCGGTTTGCGACGTCACTAATCGCTTCCGCTGCCCATTTTCGATAAAGTGATCGTAAATCGATGGCAAATCGGCCAGGTATTGTCCATTGCCCTGATCACCCTTGCCGCTTTCGACGTTAAAGAAGCCAATAAAGCCGAGTCCGTGTGCTAGTTCATGCAAAACGGCCGTAACCAGATCGGCCTGTCCGCTGGGCGTTTTTCCATCGGTGCCATAATACCAATCGTTATTTCGATTAAAGTCAGCCACAATGTCGGCGTCGGCAGGGCTGTTCAATTCGCGACGGGCAATTTTTTCGGCTAGCGCAATTGGATAAAAGGCTCTGGCTTTTTGTGCCCCATCGAAGCTATACCGATACGAAGCCGGTCCCGCCGATCCAAGTACGTTTGGCTCCCCAGATACCCAGTTGGCCTGTATCCGAATGGGTACCGGCGAAACGATCAGTGTCGACCAGATGTCGACGGCATACTGAAAGGCTCGTTTAGCATCAGCCGTGAAGCTGCTGTTGTAGGTAACAATAAACTGAGCCGTAGGAGCCGTTGAGCGCCCGTTAGGGCTTTTTCGATTCAGGAAATCACTCGGTGCCGGTATACGCGATATCGCGTCGTACCCTGTTGAATAGTACGTACACTTAGTACCGGGTATAGTCAGGCTAACGGGTTTTGTCAACGCGTTACTGGGTTGAAACCCATTGTTTTTCTGTGCCAATACCCTGTTGGCGCACAGTAGTCCGATCATAATGATCAATCGGAGCACATACCCATACTTCATATAAGCGTATCGCGTTTCGGTTCAGCAGCTCTCATGTCGTCTAACTCTGCAAAGTTCACTACTAATCGGCAACGGACAATACACAACAGGCCGTTTAGAAATAAACGGCCTGTTATATTAGGATTTATGGGACACCGGGCTGAAACCCGGTGTTGTGCGAATACGAGTAATCCTGACTATATGAAACAAATTGACTCCAACGCCGATCTTATACCGAATCGGCGGTTCGCTTCAGCACCAGCGATACGGAGTTCAGGCAATACCGGAGGCCACCGGGGGGAGGCCCGTCATTGAAGACGTGGCCAAGGTGCGCATCACAGATGTTACACAGCACCTCGACCCGAGACATGCCGTAGCTGTTATCCTTTTCCAGTCGAATCCGCTCCTGCTCAATGGGCTCGGTGAAACTTGGCCAGCCCGTTCCCGATTCAAACTTGGTTTTCGATTCGAATAACTCTGTGCCACAGCATACGCAAGCGTAAAGGCCGGGGTCATGCGCTTCGCAGTACTCGCCCGAGAAGGCCCGTTCGGTGCCCTTACCCCGCGCTACCCGGTATTGTTCCGGCGTCAGCTGCTGCCGCCACTCTTCATCCGTTTTTATTACTTTTTGAATCATAAACAGGTTATCGTTTTAGCGTTTGTCGTTTGTGGGAACCAACCGGTGTTACTTTGTTTTGACTTACAACCCGATTTAGTCTAATTGATTCGGGTACGAACCGTATAAACGTAAACACATTGGTCTACCGATTTGTCTATTTAAGGCCATAAATTTGCATGCAATTCGGTTTATATAGAAGAATGCACCGGCCATCGTAGCCACGGATCGCTAAAAGCCGTAGACTGTAAACCATAAGAACATTGACCACCCGGCAGATTTTACAGCAATTTTGGGGTTACTCCACCTTTCGGCCCATGCAGGAAGATGTGGTCGATACGGTATTGGCCCGGCAGGATGCCCTTGTCCTGATGCCAACCGGGGGCGGCAAGTCCATCTGCTTTCAGGTGCCGACACTGGCCATGAAAGGGGTTTGTATTGTTGTGACGCCCCTGATTGCCCTCATGAAAGATCAGGTCGAGCAGTTGCGCAGGCGGGGCATTCCGGCGGCTGCCATTTACTCGGGGATGCACTACCGCGAGATTGATACGACCCTCGATAACTGCATTTACGGGAACACTAAATTCCTGTACGTTTCCCCCGAACGGCTCCGTACAGAAATCGTCATTGAACGGGTTAAGCAGATGGTTGTCTGCCTGTTAGCCGTTGATGAAGCGCACTGTATTTCGGCCTGGGGCTACGATTTCCGGCCGCCCTATCTGCAAATCGCCGAGTTTCGCGAACTTATTCCCGATACGCCGATTATTGCGCTGACGGCTTCGGCCACGCCCGATGTGCAGGCGGACATTGTCGAGAAGCTGGCGCTACGGGAGCCCCAAATTTTCCGGCAATCGTTTGCGCGGGCAAACCTGTCTTACTCGGCGGTTCTCGAAGAAAATAAAGATGCCCGGCTGCTTCGTGTGCTGCAAAATGTGCCGGGTTGTGCCATTGTGTACGTTCGAAGCCGGAAGCAGACCCAGAACATGGCGCAGTGGCTCGTTCGGCAGGGTATTTCGGCTGACTTTTACCATGCGGGCCTGACAACGCTGCAACGCGCTGAAAAGCAAGACGCCTGGATACAGGACAGAACGCGGGTGATGGTCGCCACGAATGCGTTTGGTATGGGCATCGACAAACCCGATGTTCGGGTAGTGGTGCATCTGGACGTGCCGGACTCCCTCGAAGCCTATTACCAGGAAGCGGGTCGCGCCGGGCGGGATGGCCAGAAGGCGTACGCCGTCATGCTCTATACCAACAATGATCTGGAGAGTTTGCGGTTCCGAACGGAGCAGCTTTACCAGCCTGTTGAGATGCTGCGCCGGGTGTATCAGGCCATTGCCAATTATACGGCCGTGCCCATTGGCGGTGGTGAGTTTACCAGTTATGACTTTGACCTGGGCTCGTTTACGGGTACGTTTAACCTGCCTCCTCAGGAAACGCACTATGCGCTCAAGCAGCTTCAATTGGAAGGCTTCATTCAGCTCAACGAGAATTATTACCATCCGTCGCGGCTAGCCATTGTGCTGGATAATCGACAGCTATACGAGTTCCAGGTCTTGAATCCGCGTTTCGATTCTTTCCTTAAATTACTGCTGCGATTATATGGAGGTGAATTATTCACTGATTTTATCACTATCTCGGAATCGACTCTGGCACGCGCCTTTCTGCTGAATCAGCCCGAAATTGAAGAGTTGCTGGAGCAGTTGCATCAGCGCAACGTCATCATTTACGAAAAGCAGAAAGATAAGCCGCAGCTTACATTTCTGACACCTCGGCTCGATGCGCCCTCACTTCCGGTCAATGTACAGGAGTTGAACCGCCGGAAAGAGTTGGCGATGCGAAAAGTGCAGGCCGCCATTCTTTACACCGAACACCCAACCCAGTGCCGAACCCGACTTTTGCAAGCCTATTTCGGCGAAAAGCCGGGCGTTGATGGTGCATCAACAGACCGGGCCTGTGGCATTTGCGATAACTGTATCAAGAAGAAAAAGAAAGCAGAAGCTGCCTCATCAGCCGTACGGGAACAAGTCCGCGATTATGTTGCTTTGGCTAATGGCCCCGGTGTATCACCTAAGCAGCTCTCGTATCATTTTGCTCAAACTGACGCCGATACCCTGGCCCAAACGCTGAAGCAAATGCTGGCCGAAGAAGAAATCCAGTACAACAAAAGCGGCAATCTGACACTAAAGTAATTTATTTTTAGCTTTTCCTTTCCCCGTGGTCCGTGTCCTCACGGACCACTTGCGCGTCAGCAGAACCATCCGGAAAACTGGTCCGTGAGGACACCGATCATGGGAAGAAGACACTGTCTTGTTCTCCGTGGTCCGTGTCCTCACGAACCACGCGCGTCAGGAAAACCATCCGGACAACTGGTCTGTGAGGACACAATCAGGGAAATCCATTGAGAGAAAGTGACTTCTTTCTGCAAGCGATAACAAAAGCGTTGAACAGCTGTTTTCTTCTACGTGCCTAACCCGGTCAGTGAATTGACTGAACGGGCATTTGCTCAACGACGATATGGAAACAACTGAATTTCGCCCAACATCGGAGGAGATCCCCGGTCAGCAACTCCCCTATCCGGCCCGACAGTCGGACATGAACCCGGCTCCCGACAGTAATTTATCTAACTACAAACCAGCCGGCAAACTCACCGATAAGATTGCCATCGTTACCGGTGCCGACTCTGGAATCGGACGAGCGGTAGCCATTGCGTTTGCGATGGAAGGTGCGGACGTCGCTATTGTCTACAACGAAAATACCGACGACGCGAAGTATACCAAACGAATTGTTGAAAGTAAAGGGCGCTCCTGTCTAGTCATTCAGGCTGACGTTCGGAGTTCAACCGCTTGTAAAGATGTTGTTCAACAAACGGTGGACCATTATGGCAAATTGAACATTCTGGTCAACAACGCGGCCTTTCAAATGGCGCAGGAAAAACTGGAAGATATTACCGAAGAGCAGCTCCGGCGGACCTTTGACACCAATATCCTCGCCTATTTTTTCATGGCTCAGGCCGCTCTGCCGCATTTGCACGAAGGCGATGCCATTGTGAACACGGGTAGTATAGTCGGTATTGTGGGCAACCCAATTCTGGTTGATTATACCGCCACCAAAGGGGCCATTCATTCGTTCACTAAATCCCTGGCCATTCAATTAGGCAAACGAAACATTCGGGTAAACTGCGTGGCACCCGGGCCTGTCTGGACACCTAATATTCCAGCGACAATGCCCGAGGATGAAGTCAAAAACTTTGGTCACGAAGTTGCCCTTGCCCGTCCCGGCCAACCCGAAGAGTTAGCGCCTGCCTATGTACTACTAGCCTCCAATGAAGGCAGCTTCATGACGGGCAGCATCATTGAAGTAACCGGCGGCAAGCTGGGATGATACTTTATGTATGATGTATGATATAGGATGTATGTTCTGTCATTCATCCTATATCATACGTTGCACATCACCTCCCCTACCCAACATACTCCACCATGCTCCCCTACTACCCAACGAACACGGTTCGAGCGTTGCTCGATACCGATCAGGTCACCGATGCCACACGGCAGGCGCTAACTGAGCGCCTGCAACTGCCCCCGCATCAGCCTACGTTCTTTTCTGTCAGTGAGTTTGCGTTACTCCAAGCCGTTTGCAATCGCCTGGTTCCGCAGGATAACCCTTCGGGCTGGATCGATATGGCAAGCAACATCGATAAGCGATTGAGCGAGCATAAATACGATGGCTGGCGCTACGATACCATGCCCCCGGACGAAGATGCTTACAGACTTGGCTTAATGGGTATCGAAGAAAGCGCTCAGTTGATATTTCAACAGGAATTCCGAAACATTTCGGCTGAACAACAGGACTTTATTCTGAAGGCTGTTCAGTTGATGGAAGCACCGGGTGACACCTGGAAAAAACTCCCTGCCGATCGGTTTTTCGAAGAACTACTAACCGAAGCGACCGAGAACTATTACAGTCATCCGCTGGCGCAGGAGGAAATCGGCTATGTCGGCATGGCGGATGTTCCCGCCTGGCACCGCATTGGCCTGAACCAGTTGGAAGATCGCGAACCCAAACGCATCGGGTAAAGGGCTGGAGCAGCGGTTTCGAAGACCGTTGTGGCAAGATTGTCCCGCTCTATGTCCTTTGACTCAACCACCATGCAAACTTACTCAACTACAGAAACCATTGACGCAGTCATTATTGGCACGGGAGCAGGTGGCGCGCCCCTGCTGGCCCGACTTGCTAAAGCAGGCTTACGCGTCGTTGCTCTCGAAGCTGGTACGCACTGGAACCCGGCCCGTGATTTTGCCACCGACGAAAAAGCCCAGGAAAAGCTCTTCTGGAATGACGAACGGCTGAGCGCAGGCAATGACCCTCTACCTTTTGGAAGCAATAATTCCGGTACGGGTGTTGGTGGCTCAACCCTTCATTATACCGCTTACACGCCCCGAGCCCAACCTGATGACTTTCGGATACGTACCGATTTTGGCGTCGGGCAAGACTGGCCAATCGGATTTGATCAGATTGAGCCATACTATGAGGAGGTCGAACAGTTTCTGGGTGTTTCAGGGCCATCGTCTTATCCGTGGGGCCCCGCCCGAAAACGAGCTTATGCCCTTGGGCCACTGCCCGTCAACGGAGCTGGCCAGTTGATGGAACGGGGTTGTAAGGAATTGGGAATTAAAACATCCCCGGCTGCCAATGCCGCCTTATCCGCGCCTTATTATCAGGAAGGTGTAGGTCATCGCCCTGCCTGTACCAATCGGGGTTATTGCCAGGCGGGGTGTAACATTGGTGCCAAAGCTAGTATGGACGTCACATACATTCCACTGGCGATTCAGTACGGAGCCGAAATCCGGTCGGAGTGTTTTGTAACGCAACTACCTAAAAACGCATCCGGCAAACTAAGCGAAGTGGTATATATCCGCAACGGCCAGGAAGAACGCCAGCGTTGCCGGTATGTATTTCTCTGTGCAGGCACCATAGAAACAGCCCGGCTCTTACTCCTCAACGATCTGGCCAACAGCAGCGGGCAGGTCGGTCGGAATGTGATGGCGCATCCTGGATTGCAAATTTGGGGCGAGTTTGACGAGGATATTCGTCCGTACAAGGGCATTCCCGGTGCCTTGATTTCAGAAGATACCCACCGCCCAAAACAGGCTGATTTTGCAGGAGGCTATCTGCTTCAGTCAATTGGTGTTATGCCGGTTACATATATGACCCAAATGGCGCGGGGGCGTGGTCTGTGGGGCAACGCCTTGAAACAGGCAGCCCTGGCTTACAATCATGTGGCGGGGATCAATATTCTAGGCGACTGCCTGCCTCATGCGCATAACTACATGGAGTTATCGCAGGAGAAAGACAACCGAGGCATTCCAAAACCTCGTGTCTACTTCTCCAACGGCGATAACGAGAAGCGGATGACAGCCCATGCCGACAAACTCATGCGTGACATCTGGGCCGCTGCGGGCGCCAGAAATGTGTGGGCTTTTCAGCGAAATGCGCACGTCATTGGCACCTGCCGAATGGGCAACAGCCCCGAAATAGCCGTTGTCAATGCCGATGGGCAATCATTCGACATTCCGAACTTATACATCAGTGACAATTCAACGTTTCCAAGTGCCTTGAGCGTCAACCCGGCTCTGACAATAATGGCACTGGCCCTTCGGACAGCCGACCGATTTTTAAAGCACGAGGGCCTGAAAGCTCAGAGTAGCGTCAGTCAATGATTGGTTCTCACGTTCCCCTTTTGGCTGATTTACTATTCCAACGGACTGGCCATTTACGTTTCGTTCTCTACCACTTATGAGCTTTCTGAAGATTATCGAAAAAAAGTACGGCGACGGCAATTACGACGGCGATCAATTTGGCGGAGCTGGTGGCCATGATGGCAGCGGCCTTCCGGAAAACAGCCCGTCGAATTTCATGTTTGCCACCGGAATCGAGTGTTCTTATCCAACTATTCAGAAGGGCAAAGTTCGGCGGGATTTACTCCGCGAATGTGGTCACTATGATCGCTGGCGGGAAGATCTGGGATTGGTTAAAGAAATGGGACTAAACGTCCTGCGCTACGGCCTTCCTTACTATAGCATACACAAAGCACCAGGCAAATACGACTGGAGTTTTGCCGACGAGGTCATGGGTGAAATTAAGCGCCTGGGCATTACACCAATTCTGGACTTGATGCACTTCGGCGTTCCGGACTGGATCGAAAACTTCCAGAACCCGGAGTTACCGATTCACTTTGCCGATTATGCCGCAGCTGTGGCCGAACGTTATCCTTGGGTCCGATTCTACACGCCCGTCAACGAGATTTATGTGACCGCCCGAATCAGCGCTAAGGATGGCGTCTGGAACGAGCAGCTTAAAACCGATAAAGGGTTCGTTACGGCCATGAAACATTGCGTAGCCGCCAGCATTATGGCGAATCAGCAAATTGCCAAACGTCGAAACGATTGTGTGATTGTACAGAGTGAAAGTGCCGAGTTTACCCATGAACTATACGCAAAACCGTCGCCCCAGATAACCCTGGAAAATGAACTACGCTTTCTGTCGCTGGATCTGTTGTATGCCAATCCACCCTCGGCTACGGTGGGTATGTATTTGCTGGACAATGGCATGACCCGCAAAGAGTACGACTGGTTTATGACAGGCAAACCACCAGGCTACCAGGTCATGGGCAATGATTACTATGGCCGGAACGAGCGCATTCGACTAGCTGATGGTACCATTCAGATATCGATGGATGTGCTGGGCTGGTATGAAATCACCAAGGGCTATTATGAGCGATACCGGATGCCGGTCATGCACACAGAAACCAACGTTTTTGACGCAGATCAGGCACCTATATGGCTTAACAAACAATGGGTCGGTGTCATGAAAATGCGTCGGGATGGTGTGCCCGTTTTAGGCTTTACCTGGTATAGCCTGATCGACCAAATCGACTGGGATTCGCAACTGGGCGAGTTAAACAATCATGTTAACGAATGCGGCCTGTATGACCTCGACCGCAAGCCGCGTCCGGTGGCCCAGGCGTACAAGAACTTACTTAATGAGTTCGGTCAAATTACTATCGTCCCCCACGGCGAAGTCCTCGAACTAACCGATCGTCCCGCCCGCTTAAAAGTCCAGGTCTAATGATACACAACATTAACGGTGTTAATCTCAATGTACTGGAGAAAGGACAGGGCTCAACAACACTCATCTTCCTGCATTATTTTGGTGGCTCAGCTCTTGAGTGGCAGTCAGTTATGGATCAATTGGCCGAAAAATACCGCTGTATGGCAGTCGATCTGCGTGGGCATGGCGATTCAGAAGCGCCAGCGTCTGGGTCCGACTATTCGGTCGATGGCATGGTGGATGATGTTTTAGCGTTACTTAACACATTTAACCTGAAAAACTTTGTCCTGGTGGCCCATTCGATGAGTGGAAAGGTAGCATTCGCATTAGCCGCCCGTCAGCCAGACGGCCTCCAGGCATTGATCCTCGTGTCGCCATCGCCCCCGGTTCCAGAACCGATTCCGGACGACGAACGGCAAAAATTGTTACAAGGATATGGCCAGCGAGCAGCCGCGGAACAAACGCTTAAGAACATTACGGAATCGCCCGTTTCAGAAGCCGTTCGGGAGCAGATCATCGCCGACGATTTACGAACAGCGAAACCAGCCTGGGATGCCTGGTTGCTGAAAGGCAGTAAAGAGAACATAGCGAACCGCATGGCGACCATCAGCGTCCCGGTTCATATTGTCGTTGGAGCCGAAGATCGGGCATTGCCACCTGACGTACAGCATCGAATGGTGTTGCCTTATCTGAAAAGCGCTTCATTCGATAGCATTGAGAAAGCTGGGCACTTGCTACCCTGGGAAATTCCAGAACAATTAACTTTATTTATGCAGAAAAAATTAGATACGCTTGTTCAAGACAAAACAAACGTTTTATCTTTGTGCTCCCAGAGCGGGGTGTAGCGCAGCCTGGTAGCGCGCTACGTTCGGGACGTAGAGGTCGTGGGTTCGAATCCCGCCACCCCGACACAGGTTCAGAAAGAGAAACAAAGTTAGAAGACATGAATAATTCGGTTAACAACATGATTTGGTGGTGGCACTCTTCTCAAAAGGGATGAGGTTGCCGCTATTGTTGTTTACCAACAGATATATAAAGGCTCACCGCATCCCGGTGAGCCTTATTTTTTTGCCTCGGCGCGAGCCGTCCCACTAACGTCAGACTAACAAGAAAATGACTACAAGCCAACCAACCACCTACCGCGTTGTCAGCCGACACAAACGGATGCTGGCCGACATTATCACGCCGGTCAGTATTTACCTCCGAATCCGAGACCGTTTTTTAAACAGTATTTTGCTCGAAAGCTCTGACTATCACGGCAACGACAATAGCTTTTCGTACATCGCCTTCGATCCGGTGGCCAGTTTCTCTTATGAGTCCAGATTACTGACCATCCGAATGCCGGGCGATAACGAGCAAACAAGCAGCCTGGACGAACAGTCTATGCTGGACGCGTTGCAACAATTTAAAGACAGTTTCCAGCACGAAAAAGCCCCATTTCCATTCATCACCAACGGCTTGTTCGGCTACTTCGGCTACCAGGCAGTGCAGAGTTTCGAGGACATTTCGCTTCACGCACCCGTACCCATCGAAAACCAGATCCCGGCGGCCGTTTTTACCGTTTATCGATACGTGTTGGCAATCAATCACTTCAAGGATGAACTGTTCTTGTTCGAACACAGCTACCTGCGCGATGGCGAAACTCAATCCGACAGCACACTGGACTACATCAGCGATTTGATTACAGGTCGTAATTACCCGACGTACTCGTTCAGTCCGGCGGGGCCAGAGCAATCGAACTTCACGGATGATGAGTTTCGGGGAGTCATACAAAAGGGGAAAGACCATTGCCAGCGGGGCGATGTTTTTCAGATCGTTTTGTCGCGCCGGTTTTCGACTCCCTTCGTTGGTGACGAGTTCAACGTGTATCGGGCCTTACGCTCGTTGAACCCCTCCCCTTACCTGTTCTACTTCGATTATGGCAACTATAAACTGTTCGGTTCTTCGCCCGAATCGCAGATCGTTGTCAAGAATCGGCAGGCGACCATCTACCCCATTGCGGGTACCTTCCGGCGCACGGGCGATGATATCCGTGACGCCGAACTGGCCCAGAAACTATATGACGACCCTAAAGAATCGGCGGAACACGTGATGCTGGTCGATCTCGCCCGCAATGACTTGAGCCGAAATTGCGATGTGGTAAACGTTGAGACGTTCAAAGAAGTACAGTATTATTCACACGTCATTCACCTTGTCTCAAAAGTTGTCGGCGACCTGACCGAAACGGCTGATCCACTTCAGATCGTGGCCGAAACATTTCCTGCCGGAACGCTCTCGGGAGCGCCTAAGCACAACGCCATGCAGTTGATCGATCGCTACGAAAATATAAGCCGTAGTTTCTACGCTGGCAGCATCGGCTATATGGGTTTCGATGGCGAGTTTAACCACTGCATTATGATCCGCACGTTTATGAGCAAAGACAATACGCTCTATTACCAGGCGGGCGCGGGTGTCGTTGCCAAGTCGGTCGTTGAAAGCGAATTACAGGAAGTTCATAACAAGCTGGCCGCGCTGCGAACAGCTATTGATCAGGCAAAAACGATATGATGGTTTTTCGATTTTCGATAGGCTGACACCTGGATCGTCCGTCTTCCGTAAACTGAATACCATAAACCGAAAACGTACTAACATGAAACTACTCGTCTTAGATAACTACGATTCATTCACCTACAACCTCGTGTATATTCTGCGGGAGTTGGGGCACCGGCCCGATGTGGTCAGGAATGACAAAATTGCCCTCGATGCGGTTGGGCAATACGACAAAATCATGCTTTCGCCGGGGCCGGGTATCCCGTCCGAAGCGGGCATCATGCAGGATGTAGTCCGTGAGTATGGCCCAACAAAAAGCATACTGGGCATTTGCCTGGGTCATCAGGGCATTGGCGAAGTGTATGGCGCCACCCTCGAAAACCTGGGCGACGTACTCCACGGAGTAGCCCACAAAGCCGCCGTTGTGGATCGGTCGGAATTGATTTTCGCCAACATCCCCGACGAGTTGACCGTTGGCCGGTATCACTCCTGGACGGTCGTTCCTGACTCGATGCCTACGGAATTACGCACGACGGCCGTGGACGAACAAGGCCGCGTCATGGCACTGGCTCACACTCGCTTTGACGTAAAAGGCCTGCAATTCCATCCCGAATCCGTTCTGACCGAGAATGGCGTCAAGATGCTGGAAAACTGGTTAGCCATCTAACGTAGAGACGCGCCCCTTTGCATCTTAATCTCATTCGCGTCAGCTAAAACCATCCGGTCAGGAGACGCGAAGGGTCGCGTTCCTACATGAAAACAAATTGTATGAAAGCCATTCTAAATCACCTTTTCGAATATAAATACCTCACTAAAGACCAGTCGCGGGAGGTATTGCTGGGTATTGGCCGGGGCGAATACAACCCGGCGCAGATTGCCTCGTTTCTAACGGTTTACATGATGCGTAGTCTGCGTCTGGAAGAACTCGAAGGCTTCCGCGATGCGATGCTCGAACTTTGTCTGCCCGTTGATCTGGCTGCCTACGACCCAATGGACCTTTGCGGTACGGGGGGCGATGGAAAAGACACCTTCAATATTTCGACGTTGTCGTCTTTTGTAGTGGCGGGTGCTGGTCAGTGCGTTGCCAAACACGGCAACCATGGTGTATCATCACTAGTAGGATCGTCGACGGTTATGGAACGACTTGGTTATCAATTTACTAATGATATTGGCGAGTTGCAGCGCAAAATGGATACGGCGGGCATTTGTTTTCTGCATGCGCCCCTGTTTCATCCGGCTATGAAAAACGTTGCTCCCATTCGGCGCGACTTGGGCGTGAAGACTTTTTTCAATGTTCTCGGCCCAATGATCAATCCGGCAAAGCCTGCTAAACAGCTTGTTGGCGTGTTTAATCTTGAATTGGCGCGATTATATGCGTACCTTTATCAGCAAACCGATAAGCGGTTTATGATTCTGCATGCCCTGGATGGGTACGACGAAATTTCACTGACGGGCGCGTTCAAGGTTATTAGCAATAAGAACGAGCAAGTCCTTGAACCAGAGCATTTAGGGTTAGATATATTGACACCCGAATCGCTGGCTGGCGGACACACGTTAGATGAATCGGCGCAGATATTTTTGAACGTGTTGAATGACGAATCCACCACGGCTCAAAAGCAGGCAGTTTTAGCCAACTCAGCGATGGCACTTCTGGCTGCTGAGAAGGCCGAAACCCGCGAAGAAGCCATAGCCATGGCGCGCGAGTCGTTGGAAAGCAAACGGGCGTTAGCGTGTTTTAAGAAGTTGATAGCATGACAATTCTCGACGAAATAATTGCCCAAAAGCGCATTGAAGTAGAACAGCGTAAAGCGGAAACGCCCGTGTCGGTACTGGAACAACTCCCCGACTTTAAACGGATATGCTTATCCTCTCGGGATGCGGTGCAGGATCTACACTCGACAGGCATCATTGCCGAGTTTAAGCGCAAATCTCCCTCCAAAGGTATCATCAATGACCAGGCGGATGTAGTCACGACGACCCAGGGTTATGTAAAGTCCGGTGCCGCCGTACTGTCCATTCTGACTGATGAGCCGTTTTTTGGTGGAACCCCCGCTGATTTGCAGGCCGCCCGGCGGGCAAACCCCGGAACGCCAATTTTGCGTAAAGACTTTGTCATTGATCGGTATCAGTTGATCGAAGCGAAAGCCTGGGGGGCGGATCTGGTTCTGCTCATTGCCGCCTGCCTGACACCAGAAGAAGTAGCCGAGCTTAGCCTTCAGGCCCATGATTTGAGTCTACAGGTACTGCTCGAAGTACATGACGAAGAGGAGCTCGACCGCTCACTGACGTACAACATCGATCTGGTAGGTGTCAATAACCGTGACTTAAAAACCTTCACGACCTCCATCGATACGTCGCTGCGGTTAGTGGAACGGATACCGGATTCTTTTGCCAAGATTACCGAAAGTGGCTTGCATAATGCCGAAACCATGCTGACGCTATTTCGGGCAGGTTTTGATGGGTTTCTCATTGGCGAAGCGTTTATGAAAACGGACGATCCGGCACAAGCGCTGGCTAACTTAGTCACTCAATACTCCATCAATAATACGCTATCAATTTAACTTGTACAGTCATGAAAATCAAAGTGTGCGGTCTGCGTGATGCCGACAACCTGAAAGAGATTGCCGCCCTTGGCCCTGACTTTGTTGGATTCATCTTTTACGATCAGTCCCCCCGCTTTGTTGGCGAAGAGTTAGATGTTGATGTAGTGAAAGGACTGCCCCGCTCCATCCGAAAAGTAGGTGTGTTTGTCAACGCGAGCCCGGATTTGATTCTGCGTTCTGTCAAGAAATATGATTTTCAATACGTGCAGTTACACGGCAACGAAACGCCGGAGTATTGCCGGAGCCTGCGCAATCGGGGTATCAACATCATCAAAGCGTTTCGGGTCGATGAGTCGTTCAATTTTTCGATGCTGAACAACTTCAAAGCCCAGTGCGACTTTTTCCTGTTCGATGCCAAAGGCGACCAACCCGGTGGTAACGGGCATACTTTTGACTGGAGCATTCTGAGCCGATACGACAACGAGAAACCGTTTTTCATCAGTGGCGGCATTGGCCTGGACAACCTCGACCAATTAGCGGCTCTCAAAGGCATGAAGCTCTACGGCGTGGATGTGAACAGCCAGGTCGAAACCTCACCCGGAGTGAAAGACGTAGCAAAAGTGAAAGAACTCATCAACCGCCTACGGCCTATTGAGGAGGAAGTGGAATAAGTCGGTAACGGCCAGAAGTAAAATCTTGTTACATGCTTAAACGACAAGGCTGATGGAAACGACGAAAGAACAAAAATTAGAGCATATCGCTACCATTAGGGAACAAGGGTCAAATGGATATAAGCCTGAAGGTATTAAACGCTGGGGCGTTGAGCGTTTTTTAGATGCGGTTTCACCAAAACAGCCTTTTCAATTTGGTATTGATTTTACAGAAGAAGAGAGAAATCGTAAATGATATTCGACACCAACCTTCTAATTAACGCCATACGCAAAGATTTAAGCATTTTAAACCGCTTAGTCATCCCGATCATTGTGGTTGGAGAACTAGAGACATTTTCTCTAAAATCGGGCTGGGGAGTGCAGAAGGTTTACAGGGTGAAACATTTGTTTAATGACTATCCTATTGCCGACATTACACTACCTATCACGCAGTTGTATGCTCAAATCGACGCCTTTAGCCAAGACAAGTTATAACTGCCCTTCTCAACTCCTCTGCCCGAAACATGGGCAAAAATGATATTTGGATTGCAGCTACCGCTTTATATCTAGATATGGAGTTACATACAACCGACAACAATTTCGATCACCTGCCGACCATCGGCTTACGCTTAGTAAAGCATTGAGTACTATGCAAACCACTCTTGACCCACAAACCTCATTCGAGGTATCAGATAAAGGCTTTTATGGCCATTTTGGCGGAGCGTTCATTCCCGAAATGCTCTACCCAAACGTCGAAGAATTACGGCAAAATTACCTGAACATCATTGCTGATCCTGCCTTTCAGGCTGAGTTCTGGCAGCTGCTCGAAGACTATGTCGGTCGACCAACACCGCTGTTTCTGGCCAAACGCCTGTCAGCACATATCGGTGCTACGATCTATCTGAAGCGCGAAGACCTTTGTCATACCGGAGCGCACAAAATAAACAACACCATTGGCCAGATACTGGTGGCGCAGCGATTGGGCAAGAAACGCATTGTGGCCGAAACAGGTGCTGGTCAGCATGGCGTGGCCACCGCAACGGTCTGCGCCCTGATGGGGCTGGAATGCATCGTCTACATGGGCAGCATTGACATGGAACGCCAGAAACCCAACGTCGACCGGATGCGGATGCTGGGTGCTACCGTTGTTCCGGCTACGTCGGGTAGCCAGACGCTCAAAGATGCCACCAACGAAGCCATGCGTCACTGGATCAATAATCCGGTTGATACACACTATATCATTGGCTCGGTAGTGGGTCCGCATCCTTATCCGGATATGGTGGCTCGGTTCCAGTCGGTCATTTCGCAGGAAGTCAAGAAGCAGTTGTTCGCCAAAACGGGCAGCGAGAACCCTGATTATATGGTGGCCTGTGTGGGCGGAGGAAGCAATGCCGCCGGTGCCTTCTATCATTACCTGAATGAACCATCCGTTCGGCTCGTAGCGGCCGAAGCAGCTGGGCAGGGCGTTAGTTCGGGGCATTCTGCTGCCACAACGGCTCTTGGCAAGCCAGGCGTCCTGCACGGAAGTCGCACGATTCTGATGCAAACCGACGATGGTCAGGTAACGGAGCCATATTCTATTTCGGCGGGGTTGGACTATCCGGGTATTGGCCCGCTGCACGCTCACCTGTTCGAATCAGGCCGGGGCGACTTCTATGCCATTACGGATGATGAAGCCTTACAGGCCGGTTTCCAGCTTAGCAAACTCGAAGGCATCATTCCAGCCCTGGAAACAGCGCACGCACTGGCAGCCCTGGAGAAAATGAATCTCAACCCCAGCGATGTAGTTGTGGTATGCTTATCGGGCCGTGGAGATAAAGATTTAAGTACATATTCAAAGTTTTTGTAGTGCGGGTGAAGACCTGCCGTTTGCCTTTCAAAGCGGGTTTCTATCCGCACTGCCAATGACACAATCCCTCACTCAGCCACAAACGACCGAGACGGTCGACGCTACGGCTAACCGGATCACAAGCCTCTTCGCGCAGAAAAGCGAGCGGTTATTGAACGTATATTTTACCGCCGGATACCCAAACCTAAACGATACAATAACCATTCTGCGTGGCTTGCAGGAAGCCGGCGTAGATCTGGTTGAAATTGGTATGCCCTACTCCGATCCTGTCGCAGATGGTGAAACAATTCAACAGAGCAACGATCACGCGCTCAACAATGGCATGTCGCTCAAAACGCTATTTGCTCAGTTGGCTGGCTGCCGGACCGATGCCGAGAATCCAATCACGGTGCCCATTCTGCTGATGGGATACATCAACCCTGTTCTTCAATTCGGAGTCGAAAACTTTTGTCAGAAATGCCGGGAAGTAGGCGTTGATGGTGTTATTCTGCCGGACCTGCCCTTGGATTTATTTCTGGATGAATACGCGTCTACCTTCCGTCGGTATGGTATTCTCAATGTGAATCTGATTACGCCCCAAACCGCAGAAGCTCGCATTCGATTCACTGACGCGGAATCGGATGGGTTCATTTATATGGTTTCTTCGGCCAGCATAACAGGGTCTGTTAAAGGCGTAAGTGATACCATGAAGGCATACTTCGAACGGATTCAGGGCATGCATCTTCGTAACCCGCGCCTGATTGGCTTTGGTATCAACAATCACGAAACGTTCGATACAGCCAGCCAGTATGCCAACGGAGCCATCGTTGGCAGCGCGTTTATCCGACATTTGTCCGAAAACGGAACATCGGCGGAGCGCATCCGGGCGTTTGTAGAAACCATTCGGTCCTAACGACTACCTTTGCGGCATGAATTCCGAGATTAATTTTGATAAGTCCCCCGACGGTCTCATTCCGGCCGTTATTCAGGATGCCGAAACCGGTAAAGTCCTGATGCTGGGCTACATGAACCGCGAGGCTTACGACAAGACCGTTGCCGAAAACGTGGTCACGTTTTTTAGCCGAAGCAAACAACGGCTCTGGACCAAGGGCGAAACCTCCAATAATTTCCTGCACGTTCGGGAAATCCTGATCGACTGCGATGGCGACACGCTACTCATCAAATCAGCTCCTGCCGGTCCAACCTGCCATACGGGTGCCGATACTTGCTTCGATGAAGCCAATACGGGCCGGGGGCAGTTCCTGAATTACCTGCAAAGCATTATCCACGATCGGAAAGTAAACCCATCCGACAAGTCGTATACGACAAGCCTGTTTGGGCGGGGCGTCAACAAGATAGCGCAGAAAGTTGGCGAAGAAGCCGTTGAGCTGGTTATTGAAGCCAAAGATGATAACGACGACCTGTTCAAAGGAGAAGCGGCTGACTTATTGTTCCATTTTCTGGTCTTGCTGGAGCAGAAAAATATGAATTTAGACGATATTGTCGCCGTGTTGCAGACACGCCACGTCAAACAATAGAATCGGGTTTCATGTTCAAGATTCCGTGTTCCCTGTTAAACGCGGGCTGTTCTGCCACAGGAAGCATTCATCATTGACCATTTAAACCTATCATTTATGGGACTTATTATCCGTATTCTTATCAGTGCAGTAGCCGTTTGGGTAGCCGCGTATTTCATTCCGGGCGTATCTGTCTCGGGCGGAGCCGGTACCTACATTATTGTGGCCATTGTCTTGGGCTTTCTAAATGCCTTTATCAAGCCAATTCTTACGGTTCTGACCATTCCAATTACCATCATCACACTTGGCCTGTTTCTATTGGTTCTGAACGTGTTAATGGTTTACCTGACGGCTTACCTGATTCCAAACTTCCATGTCACCGGCTTCATTGCCGCGTTGCTGTTTAGTATCGTTGTTTCCATTGTGACGGCCCTGATTGATGCCATTGTCTAATATAAACGTGATCATTTAAAGACAACAAACGCTGTATCTCAGGATATGGCGTTTGTTGTTTTACGCTTACTCAACGTCAACAGCCATGACATTCATCAATACACCAAACGCGCCCGCACCGGGTGGTCATTATTCGCAGGCCGTTGTTCATAATGGCCTGGTTTATTTGTCGGGCATTTTGCCCATCACACCTGCTGGCGAAAAACTAAGCACCGCTACCATTGCCGAGCAAACGGAACAGATTCTGGCCAACCTCGACGCCATCCTCGAAGCGGCCGGTAGCCAACGAGACAAGGTTCTGAAAGTAACCGTTTTCATCTCCGACATTTCTGCCTGGGGTACGGTCAATCAAATTTATGCCCAGTTCTTTGGTGACCACCGGCCTGCTCGTTCTGTTGTCCCTTGTTCAACACTACACTATGGCTTTGGTATTGAACTGGAGGCCATCGCGACTGTATCATAAAGGGCTATCCGGATTACTTCACTTTCACTCGTTCTCCGGCAGAATGTGCGGAGAATTCTGGGGCATAAAAACACTGAACGGTAGCCACACCCGTTGAGAAATCACCCGTTTGAGCAACTCGCAAATCATATTCGAACACGTGTGTTCCAATGGGCAGGTAATTCAGAAAAAAATCCGTGCTGGCATCGCGGGGCGACTGATAATAACCCAGGCCATTCTGGTATTTGTAGCCCGATAAAGCTGCTGCCGGCTCAAATCCCGACGCCCGCCCATCTTTCAGGTGAACATACTCCATGAGCCGGTCCGTTTTGAGTACGAGCCGCACTTTGATCATATCGCCGGGTTTGATGGCCGTTTGTGACGACACGGGCGTAATGACCGGTCCGCCCGGTGAATCGTGCTGCACATAGAGCGTTTTCTGGACAGATAAACCGGCGCTACCCGGCATAACCCGGTCGAGTGGTTCGAAATGTTGCCAGTACAACGCACCCCAGGCCGGGCCATCGCCGGTTTTCGTGATCTGAATCGTCCCCATTTCCGGTTTGATTTCACTGGCGGCATACGTCACTTTCTGATAACCCGTTATGGCATCCGACTTTGTTACCCGACTGTCAATGGACTGCCCGCCCAGGCTTACGCGTGTATTTACGCCCGTATTCAGCCAGTCGCTTCCTCGCAGCAAGAGTGCATAAACGGCTTCCGTGGTGGCCTTGGTCGATGACCAAGACTGGGTCTGTTTCTGCCGCAGCAGCCAGCGTTTCATTGCATCGGCCGAAGCCCGATCCTGCTTTATTTCGTCAAAGGCTTCGATCAGATAAGCCTGGGTTTCAATAGGTGTTTGGTACCAATATAGGCCGCTCTGGTTTTCGGGCCAGTACATACCCAATTCCTCCGATTCACGGGCCCGCTCGCGCAGCGAACGCAGAATACCATCCGCCGTTTTAATATCGCCAAGCCGATTAAGGGCCAGGGCACTTAACGCCTGCCCTTGCAGACTTTGCTTTAGCCAATCATCGGCCACTTGTTGTTTCAGGTAAGCCAGTACAGCTTTATCGATGGGTATGTTCAGGTAAAAGCTACGGGCATACAGGTATTGTGTAGCCGAGAAATACCACGAAGAAGCCCGTTTACCTTTTGTCTTCTCATCAATCTTTTTCTGTTCATTAATCCACCGTTTGATCTCCGCATCGGCAAACTGGATAGCCTGGGTTTTCATTTCGCTCAAATCGTCCTGCATTTCAGCCGGAAACGTAACACCTAATTTCTGCAAGTGGCCAAAGCCGCTCAGGATGTGTAAGGTCATTGTCAGATTTGGCTGCATACCGCCAAACCAAGTGAAACCACCCCCGGTTTGCAACTGCTTCAATTTTTCAAATGCCTGTATTTGCTCAGTTCCCATCCGATTAGCGTCTAATAACTGGCCTAGTTTCGCCTGCCTATCTGCCTCAGATCGAGCCTCGGCCAACCAGGGTGAGTTCTCCAGTGTAACGGCTTTTAAGCTTTCATTTGCCTGGAGGGGGCTAGTCAGTAGCGTTTTTTGCCACTCAGCAATCACCTGCTTAAAAGCAGGTTTGCTATTGACGATGTGCGTGGCAAGGCTATTGGCATACAATCGGCTGAACAACTGCTCGGCGCATTCGTAACGGTATTCCATCAGATACGGCAGTGATTGAAGCGCGTACCAACTGGGGTTACTCGTCACCTCCACCGTGAGCCGCTCGTGTTGCACCGGCAATTCGGGCGAGAGGTTAGCTAACTCCTTCAAGACAAAGTCTTTTGTTTCCGTTGCACGCGGTCCCGACCCGTTTACCCAAAACGGTTTGGTATCAGTAACCAGCATTCGATTAGGCAATACGGGAATGGTAAATTCTTCGCCATCGGTAAACAGGTCCGACTGCGCCGTCAGGCGGCAGGTAACGGCTTCGAGACCCGCCGGAACAACCAATGTCCAGCCAACGACCTGTCCTGCTCCGGGCGCTATGCTGACCGTCGATTGTAAGGTAGCTTTTGTCAGTTTTTGATTAATTGGCTCACTTGTTAGGGCATTCAGCAAGGAAAGGCTAGCCAGCACAGGAAGGGTTTTCCCACCTAAATTGTTTATCCGGGCTGTTAGCCGGATGGTGTCACCTTCACGCAGGAAACGGGGGGCGTTGGCGGTTATCATCAGTTCCTTCTGCGTGATGATCTCCCGTTCCAGCGTACCCGTTTTCAGATCTTTTGTATGCGCGAAAGCCAGCAGCCGCCAACGGGTAAGCGCTTCCGGCATCGTAAATTTCAAGACAACTCGTCCCTCGTTATCCGTCTGCGCCTGTGGAATGAAGAAAGCCGTTTCATTAAAATTACGGCGCGGGTTGATTGTAATAGGAGGAGACGCAGGAGACCCCTGCGATTCGGGTACTGCACCATCCGCAACAGTTATAAATCGGTTTAATTCGTTCGCAACACCTTTCTGCATAGGCGCGGCCATAGCCCGGGCAGCACTCGCTTTAGCAACGGCCCCACCCGATGCGTAACCCCGTATAGGTATCGAGAGGGCTTCCTGGGACCATTTCAACTGGTCGTATCGGCGGCCAGGTACGGGCGGCTCAGGCCGGTAGCGGTAGAAAAGTGCATTACTTCCCTGTGCATTAAAACTGCTGGTTTGCCAGCCGTAAAAATTGGTTTGATAAGGCTGATAAAACGAGGTAGGCCAGTCGAGCCGGTCAAATGCATCCAGCGAGGCATCATAAAGCGTAGCGACTAATTCAGCGGGCTTTTTATCCAGTCCACGAATGGCTAATGTCCATTCTTCGCGTTCGCCGGGTTTGAGCTTGTTTCGGAACGTTTTCGTTTCGATGGTGAGCTGCTTATTGGTGAAGGGCACCGTAATGGCCTGCGACTTCTGATACAGACGTCCGTTCTGAATCATGGCAAAATGCACCGCAAAGCCACCCCGTTGTTTTTCCGTAACAGGCAACGCCACGCGCCGGGGCCGTCCCTCAGTCTTTACCCATTCCTGCCGAACAACTTTCTGATTTTCCTCAACGGTCATCAGCACCCAGCCCGGTTGACTGGTACCCACCCAAAAGATGGCCTCTTCGCCTGGTTCGGCGGTGGCTTTGCGTACTTGTACCCAGTTATCCGCTCGGGCCGACGCTGCCGGCTGGTTGTCGTCCACAACGGCAAAAAAAGCGCGCTCTTTTATGGTCTCTCCTGAAGAATCGACAACCGTTAGCTCGGCTATATACTCGCCCGGAGCGTATCGGCTCATATCCGGCTTGATCAGCGAATCGGCAGGCGCGTTGATCGACTGCTGCTGAACGAGTTCGCCTTTTGGCCAGGTCCTGGGGTCCATCTCATTGGCATACAGATCGTTCGGGAACAGTTTTTCGAATTCTACCCGGCTCAGCAATTGCCTGTCGGGGCGGCTCCACAACCGATTTCGCAGCGGTCGGTTGGGTGGTTGCAGCCGGTAAACCATCAACTGCCCTTTGGCCGAGACTTTTTCGCCCGATTGATTGGTGATTTTTACCGGGAAAGAACCCGGCTCATTCTTTTCGATCTGCTCCGGAATAGCCAGACTGACCTGCAGGGCCGAATAACCTACAGCAAGCGTTTGGGTAGCGCTACGCGTTTCGCCCGCCTTATCCGTTACGTCGATGGTAATGTCGAACTCAAAAACGGGGTTGTCCTGCCGCGATTTTTCGAGATCGGGTGTTGCGACAAAGGCGAATTTGAGAGCCCCCTGCGCATCCGTCTGTGTAACTCCATTCGTGATCTCGCTCTGGCTTGTATTTCGGGAAACCCGACTCCAGGAATACCACCCGTCCCACCGTTGCCGAACTCTCCGTACGACTCTGTAGCGAACGGCGGCCCCATCGACAACTGCACCCGAAAATGTTTTGGCCAGCGCCGTAACCGTTACGGTGTTACTCAGTTTGACCGACTGCTTTATTGGGTCCGTCTTTACTTCAAATGTGGGCCGCTTATACTCTTCTACACGAATGCTGGTACCGCCATGACTGGTTTGAATCGTCATCAGACCCGTAAGCCGATCTGTAGGAGCCGCAAACGTAGCCGAGAAGGTACCGAATTCATTGGTCTTGAGCGTTTGCCTGGCGATACGTTCGCCATTGTTATCAAGCAGTTCAATGTCAACCTCTTGGCCAGCCACAACAGCGTATTGATTCGCTTTACCATTGTAGAATAAGCCTTTTACGTAAATCAGTTGACCAGGCCGGTAAATTGCCCGATCTGTGAATAGTTTGGCGTAGGTCTGAGGTTGTTCAACTTCCTGACGGTTGTTGTACCGATAATAATAATGATCGTCCGAAAGCAGCGTATCCGTGCCAGACGTGATCAGGTATTGAATACTAGCCTGGGTGGGCATGGCACTAGCCGGAATTTTCAGGCGGCCATTTGCGTCGGTTTGGCTAGTGCTGGGGTTGTTGAGTGCAATGAGCGATTGGGCATTTACCACCGTTACCGATGCCTTCTTCACAGGCTCACCCGTAAGCCGATTCGTCACGTAAAGCAAAGGATCCGATTCAGTGCCGCTGCCCGGTAAGGCGATGTACCCAAGGCCAGACACCGTAAAGGTTGTATGCTGCGCTAGCTCTGATTCCGGCTGAAATCTTTGTTCATTAGTCGCCAGCAACAGATAGTGGCCCGTAGGTAATCCGGCTAGTGGCATTTCTACGGCATGCCTGTTCAAGTCGCCATCGTTGGGCAGCGTAACAGATTTCTCAAGTATGAAGGAGCGTTTCAAAAGCGCAGCAAAAAACTTCTGCTGTTGTTTTTCGTCGTTTGCCCGGCTCCGGTATGTCTGTAATTCTGGAACACTAATCTTTATAACCCGGTAAAGCACCTTGCCAATATTCTGGTAGTTCAGCAATACCCGAAACGGTTGATTGGGCGCATTCACATGCTCTACTCCCAACGAATAAGACGGTTTGATTAATTGGTCTAACAGTTGAGCGGCCTGTCTCGCAGCCAGTGTCGCGGGGAAACGGCGAACCAAATCCTGACAGATGTCGGCGGCCTGCTTGTTATTCCAGCGAGATGGATTCGGTCGGTCGGGATCAAGTGCCCCATCATCGTCAAGCGGGCGAACAGCAGCGCCATAATTTGCCAAAAACGTAGCCAGTTGGAAGCCATAGACGGCTTCAGCAGGTTGATTTTTAAATTGAGCAATCTGCTTGTTAAGAACCTGCCGATAAATGGAATCTTTATTCGGAACGACACTATGCCGATGCACAAATTGTAAGCGAAGTACGTCGACATCGGCCAGCGCATCGGGTGTTTTATCTAATAAATGGAAGGTTAGCAACTGCTGATAGAGTTTCAGCGCCTGAAAACGGCCCGATAGCGAATCCCGGCTGTCAATGGGTAACCGGATAAACACCTCAGGGGCAGCCAGATAACTGGCCTGATCCAGATCGAATTTAAAAACCGGTTTCAGCAGGTCTGGCTCTGTATTCTGAAAGAAATCAATGGCTCTATGTGCCAGCAGATCATACAGGGTCGGACGAAGGGGCCGGGCATCGGCATCACCTTTTTCGAGAAGGACATCATAAGCGGCAATGGGCATTTTTTGCAACAAGTCTTTGGCTTTCAGCGACTCCAGGTAAGCTGTTGTGATTGCTTCTACGAGATGGGGAGCGTCCCAGGTCCTGAAATCAGCGGTTGTGTCTGCGGGTTTCTCCGGATTAGTAGCTGTGGAGACAGGCTTGGCTTTACCACCTCCGTTGGGACTTTTTGTGCTCTGGCCTACTGTAGTCCTGTTATAAAGCTTGTAGCGATTTTGCTGAAAATAGCGCCAGTAGATATCCGCCAGCACCGATTGAAGAACGGATTTGGCGGGTTCGGGCGTCTCAACGATATCAAGCTGGAGGGATCTGACAAGTTCGACGTAGGCGTCCTCATCTGAATAACTCCGAAAAATCATCCGGGCCATAGCCGCTTTGGCTACCTGCGGGTAATTGTGCGTCGCTTTCGCTTCCTTATAAATTCGGTTGGCAATTGCCAGCGATGACTTGGGTAACCCTTTGGATGCCAGCGAGTCGGCTCGTCTCCAATCGGAGGAGTAGGTTGGCTGTGGACGATTCTGTGCTGACGCGGCCATAGCTATCAACATAAAAAAAAGAGACAAATAAGCGTTCATAGTGTATAGCGCAGGTGAGCTGTTGGGATAGATAAATGTATAGCCGTTTTTCCACAACAGTGGCTCTATGACTCTGATTTAAGGGGAAGGGTTTAACCAATGCTCAAGACATTTTGCCTTGTGTTACGGTTCCTTTCCTATATTTAAGCTTATCCGATCAGTTAACTGCTGCCACCATGCCAACTATCCTGCTCCTCCTGGTCTATCTTAGTTCTTTTTGTGCTCCTCCTAAACCGCCTAAAACCTATCCGGTCGGGCAGATCAAAACGAATAAAGGTGAGGTACTTTTCTGGCTTTACGACGAGACGCCTAACCACAAAGCGAGCTTTATGAAGCTTGCCAACAGTGGCTATTGGGATACGCTGACATTTAATCGGGTTATCAATAATTTTGTCGCGCAGGGCGGCTGCCCTGATACACCAGCCGGTTTTGCGGATTCACCTTATCTGTTGAAACCGGAATTTGTTCCAACAATCAGACACGTGTATGGAGCCGTTGGCGCTGGACGTGACAACAACCCGCAAATGCTCTCTGCAGGCTGTCAATTTTACATTGTTCAGAATAAGAAAGGCCTTGCCCGTCTGGATGATAAGTATACCGTATTCGGGCAGGTTTTTAAAGGGATGGACGTAATCGACGCCATCGTTGCCGTTCAAACCGACACCACCAACACGCCCCTGTCACCTATTAAGCTCGATGTGAACATACTTAACCTTACAGCCACTGAGTTGCAAAAACAGGGGTATACAGTGAAAGAGTAGTTAATGAGCTTACATGACACCTGGCGCAGATCGGATGGCACAAGACTGGAGCCAGCGTGGCCCAGCCTTGCGCCATCCGATTATAAACTACTGCTTCAATAGAAAAGCTGTTAAATCGGCCAGTTGCTGGTTACTGAGGCCCATTGCAACAGGGTCGGGCATGAGGCTGCTCTTGTACTGGCGACGCGAAAAAATGTCGGCGGTTGGAATGGCGTGCTTCTGGCCTTTTATTCCTTTCACCACAACGGATTGCTCGCCATCACTGACCAGAAACCCGTAAAATGTCTGGCCTTTTTTGGTCGTAATCAGCCAGGGCTCATACCCAAAAGCAATGCCCGCACTCGGATGGACAATGGCATCCAGCAAACTATTTTTATCGAACTTCTGATGAATAGTTGTTAGCTCCGGGCCAACATCGTTGCCCTGCTGCCCATGTCGGTGGCACGTCGCACAATTGGTTCTAAACACCGCTCTACCCGATTTTTCATCACCCGGCAGCATGGCAATTTGCGCAATGAGCGGGTCTGAACTAGTTGCTACGCTGGTCGTGACATCAGCCGGTTTGGCAGGAGTTGATTCAACAGCGGTTGGTTGAACCGGTTTTGCACTAACAGAGGTCGTTTCTACGACAGCCGGAGCCTCTTGTTTTATGGCAAAATATTCTTTTGCCATCGTCCGGACGTTCTGATCCGGGTTTTTCAGAATCGTTGGCGTTACGGCTTTTATCAATTTGTTCGACAGCTTTTTATCGGCCGCTAAGCCAACCAGAATCTGGCCACCCTCGGGATCGCGGGCCATTTCCAACGCAATCTTTCGCTTTTCAGCATCGGTTTTATATTCGTCTAATAGAATCTGTCGGTTAGCCAGCATTTTCTGCTCACTCGCAGACACTTGTGTGGGCATGATCTCTTCCCAGTTCAGGAGCTTGGCCCAATCATTACCCCGCCGAAAACCCATCCAGTAGGTGGCCTGATCAGCAACGTCTTTATCGGCCGATTGTGACAAATCGACCATGGCCAACGCAGCAGCTTTACTTTTGATAAAGCCAAGCGTGACAATAGCCTGCTTGCGGGCTTCGGGCGTGAGCGACGGACTATCGGCGCGCTTTTTCAACATGGGTACAGCCGATGGCGGATGCAGCTCCCAGACAATGTCGGCGGTTTTTTGATCCCATTTCGTAGGATCTTCCGGCATAGTCTGACGAAGTTCAAAAAACAAGGCCTCTTCTTTCCCATCAGCGGCCTCACCAAGCGCATTGAGATACCATCGATCCTGTCCATCATATCCCTTCACCAGGTTGATAAGCATGTATTTGCACTCATCGAACGGAACATCCCGTAGGGCAATGGCCACTTCGCGCCGGACAGCCGCACTCCGGTCAACAGACAGGTTGCCCATCAGTGGCAACAGAGCCCGTTGGGAAGCTGTCAGGGCCGGAATGGATTTAGAATTTTCGGGCGTAATGCTCCGTAAGGCCCGCAACGCCGTAATCCTAACCGGTGCATCAACGGCCTTCAACAAGCGTTCGACTTCAAATTGGCCCTCGGCACCCAATTGAGCCAGCAGGAAAATAGCCCGTGAGCGGTGATACGGATTAGGCGAGGACAGTAACGCCATAACTGGCTCTACCACTTTTTCTCCCTGTTCGGCAAGAGCCTCGAAGCCAAGCATTCGAACGTTTACAGCTGGGTTCAGAAGAGCCGCAATTTGTCCCTGTGTGGTACGCAGGTCTATTTTAGGCGTTTTCAGGTTTTTACCTTTAGGCGTAATGCGATAAATACGGCCATAGCCTTTACTATCCTGCATCTGATGGCCACCAACAACGGGGTCATACCAGTCCGCAATGTAGATGGCTCCATCCGTACCAACGGCTACGTCGCTGGGGCGGAACCATTTGCGAGGATCATTCGTGGCAGCATCCCACTTGTAGTTGGTATCTACTTCCGGAAAAGTACTGATAAAATCAGTCCGGGGAAGTCGAAATCCAGCACCTACGGGCTCTGGCTTGTAGCTGAAAATCACATTTCGGCCGGCTTCGGCACTCAACAGCATGCCCCGGTACTGCGGGCCAAGCTCATCGCCTTCGTACATAACCATGCCTGTAGGCGATCCTGCTCCCGAAATATCACCAGCAGGCATCACACCAGGATCTTCCTGATGCCAGTGAGCAACCGGTATTGGCTGGCCCGGCCGTTGATCGCCCTGCCAGTAACGGGTTCCATCGCTGCTGAAATACCCGGCATTGGCACCTTCCATCAAAAAGCTGGTGCGGCAGGCCACAACCTGATCGTCGTTGTCATTCTGCCACATGTTGCCATAGGAGTCCAGCGCGGTTTCGTAGTTGTTGCGGAAGTTATGCGCCATCACTTTCAGGTTAGAGCCATCAGGGTCGATGCGCAGTGCCATGCCACCCGTCCAGACACGCCCGTCATCGCTCACCTGATTGCCGTGGTTAAGTTTGTTATAGGGCGTTCCACCAACATACAAACTCCCCGACCGGAGTGTCCAACCATCCTTATCGGTCACAACGTGTGGACCGGCGTTTCCGGTGTTGAAGTAATATTTGCCGTCGGGACCGGCTACCACCGCATGAAGCGCGTGGTCGTGGTCCAGGCCGCCAAAACCGGTCAACATAATTTCTTTCTTATCGGGCTTATCGTCGCCGTTTTCGTCCGTATAAACAACGAGATTGGGGGCGCAGGAGACAATCACTTTGTTGCCAATGACAGCAATGCCCAAGGGCGACACTAGTTCCGGATCGGTTACGAATACCTTACTGTCATCCGCTTTTCCATCGCCGTTGGTATCTTCCAGGATAACAATCCGTTCCCCTTCGGGATGGTCTAGACGACGATCTGCTTTATTATTGAATTTTCGATAATTGACAGCTTCTGTAATCCACACCCGCCCTTTGGCGTCGATGTCCATGTTGGTCGGATTGTAAAACATGGGAGCTTCGGCCCAAAGCGTTGCTTCCAGATCGTTGGGCAGGTAGAGTGTATTGGAATCAGCGCCAACCACAATGCTTTTCTGCTGAGACGGTTCGTAGCCAGACGAAGGCACAACCAGGTGATTGCCCGGCCCGAACGTTGTACCAGCCAGATATAAGAATCCAAGCGTTGTGAAAACGACTGGAAGAGCGTGTAAAGAAAACGTTACCTTCATTTGTCAATATATAACTTAAAAACGGCTTGTTCCAGTCATTCCTGTTATCCTATCGGCGAACCAATCAGGAAGACATACTTACCCCTAATCAAATCCAAAAATCCCCAAACTGCCTTACCGAATCACTAGTTAAACAAACTCCGTACGATCTTATTATTCTCCACATAACTCTCCAGCATGGGCTTCCCTTTAGGAACGGCTCCTTCTATATGGAGCCAGCCTGCATAGCCAATCTCATCCAGTGTTTTCCGCACTTCGGGCAAGTTAACCTTGCCCTGCCCTAACAGATAGCCGTTTTCTTTCAGATGAACTTCGCAGATTCGCTCCTTACCCAACGTGCGCATTTCCTTAAAGATATCGTATCCCATATCCGACGCATTACAGACATCATAATAAATCTTGACTGCAGGCGAGTTCACCGCATCCTGAATGGCCATAAGTTCAGGCGCCGACAACCACGACTCAATGCCCAACACGACACCCGCCTTTTCGGCTTTTGGGGCAACGGCTTTCAATCGGTCGATAACGACTTTTGTACCCTGCGGATCGTTTCTTAGGTCATTGTTGGAGAAGAACGCCAGCAACACGTTTTTTACGCCAAGGGCTTTGGCGACGTCAACGCTATCCTGCACCCAAATTTCTGCACGGGAGTCTGATTTGTACGGAATTGTGTTGAGCAGGCCAATCGCTAACCCACCAATCTGAACATCCGCCTGACGAGCCGCATCAATGTACGCCCGCTGCATGTCTGGTTTTCGCAGGTGATCGTGATCCGAAGCCGTGTTCAGGCTTACCTGTACGCCATCGAGCCCAATTTGTTTCGCTATGCCAAATGCCTTTATATCGCCCGCCGGGCCAATGGACCAGTCGCAGGCACCAATCTGAAATCCGGCTTTACCTATTTTTGTGCTAGAAAAAGCCGGATACGATAACGCTGTTAAGCCAGCGCCAACTGAGTACCGTATGGCATCTCGACGGGTCATGGGGACGATTGGTTAGGTTCTCAAAGATACGTATCTAAAAAATATCCAACATTAACTACCTTAAAACTACGATCACCCTTTTTCATGTAATCAGAACCTTACCTGTGTTAACCATACACTAACGAATCACCGAGTAATGAGCAAGCTGTGCAGAATTATGAATTTTTTTTAAAAGACTTACAACGGTTTGATGGCAAATGAGGTCATTGATGAGTCAACGTTGCTATGCAGGATGAATACGAATTAGTTGAAGGGTGCCGACGGCAGGACCGAATTGTGCAGCGACAGCTCTATGAGCGGTTTGCCGGGAAGCTCTTTGTCGTCTGTAAACGATATATACGTGACCCGGAAGAAGCGGAAGACATTTTGCAGGATGCATTTGTGAAAATTTACCGGCACATCGATTCTTTTCGGTTCGAGTGCCCACTGGAAGCCTGGTTAAAACGAATCGTTATCAATACAGCTCTAAAAGCCATACGCAAACAGAAGCCGTGGGAAAATACCGCCGATGTGCAGGAACTGGCACCGACATTACCCCAAGCTGATGAAAGTTTGCCCGCGCTGAATTATCAATATCTGTTGCAACTAATTCAGGAATTGCCACCCGGCTGCCGGGCGGTCTTTAACCTGTACGCGATTGAAGGGTATAATCATCCCGAAATTGCAGAGATGCTCGATATAGCAGAAGGTACGTCCAAATCACAGTATTCAAGGGCCCGAGGCCTTTTACAACAAAAGATACAAGCTGATAAACGGTTTGCCGATGGGCACCCCGCCCAAGGTCGACCACTTTGAACGACAATACTAAAATGGATGAATTAGACAAGAACTTACCCGACGACTTCTGGCGAAAGACATTTGAGGACGCGTCTGAAGCGCCACCACCACGCGTCTGGGCCACCATTGAGCAACGTCTGGATGAATCCAGCGGGCCGAAGGTTTTACCGCTCTGGGGAACGGGACCGGCCTCGTCGCGGATATTAATTTGGGGATCGGGGATCGCGGCTGCGGTGGCTTTGCTATTTGTTGGCTGGTGGGCCGTTAACTCTCAATCGACGACACAATCTGTAACGCAGGTGCAACCCGTTAATCAGGCCAATCACATAGCTGACTCACGTAGCCAGCCATCGGAGTCAACGGCTACTTTACCGGCTGACAACGCACGTCCTGCTCAGGCCGACGCGGCTGTGTCCACCACAACTAAACTCGTAGCGAAATCAGGACAACCGATTGATGGCTCAGAAATCCAGTCGGCAAACAAAGCCTCACACGATGCACAGCCATTGCTTGCCCAAACCTATCCAAACTTATCGCGTGATATTCATTCCAGAAATGTTCCAGCCGTTTTATCGGCTGCCTCAACGGCGATACGGACCATGGAGAGCCCGGAATCCGGATTTTCCTCACGCTCAGCGGCAGCGGCTTCCTATACATCGGGTGGCCGCTCTTTTACAGCCAATGACGTCGTAGATCAAAATGCCGTTGTCGCGTTTAATAAACTGAACGGAAAGCCGATGCGTATGCGCAGACTGGGCTCTATTCAGCGGATAGTCTGGATTCGACCGGTGGAGATTGTGACAGAGCCAGAAATTAATAAATCGAAGCGCCAACCGCGGGAATTGTGGGCGTCGGTGAGTATGATGCCGGGATCGTTTAATCCAATGGTATCCGTGCGACCCGTGCAATCATCCTTTTCAAACACGGCGGTGGCATCGGCAAATGTACCCACCCATTCGTCGGTTAATAGCCGGGCAAACTACTCCGTGGCTTATCAGGCAGGGGCGGGCGTACAACTAAACGACCGTTGGTCGGTTGAATCAGGAATAGGCTATCTGTCGGGACATGCGACCGTCGAGACATCGGGACAATACTTGACGACGGGTCAAATGGATCTGCTGGCGAACCGTATTGGAACGGGTAGCAATGCTTACATTGATGCGCTCCGCAATAGTTCACAGACGGTTAAGTCGGCCAACAGCGCTCCACAGGCTAGCTATAACAACATAGCATATGTATCTCCTTCGTACGTACCCTCATCAAACCAGAATCTGCAAACAGTGAACAATGACTACCAGTATGTACAGGTTCCTGTTCAGGTGGGCTATCAATTACGGCCTCGCAAGAAATTGAGCATGGCCGTAATTGGAGGGATTTTAACCAACATTTTCGTTAAGAACACCGTGGGCGATGCACTGGTTGTAACGAACAAAGACGGCGTATATCGGCCTGTATCCCTGGCCGCGACGATGGGTGCCCGGCTACGGTACCGGCCTTCGCGCCAATGGTCGGCGTCGGTGGCGGGTGTGTATCAGCCTTCGCTCGAATCGAGCACAAAATCCGATGCGCAGGTACAAGGCCATCCGACCTCAGCGGGTATGAGCTTTGGTGTCGATTATCACTTTTAGTCCTTTATAACTATGAAACTGACGGGTATTCCCCTACTGTTTTTGATGATTCTGGGGCGGTGCAATCCAACTACCGTCTCCTCGGGAGAACGAACATCGACCGATGCGCTAACCATACGCACAGGTTCCTCTTTTGGTATGTGCGTTGGGTATTGCGTAAAAGACTATGTTCTCAACGGAACCAGCTTGGATCTAACCATGATCAGCCGCAGTAAAACACAGACGTCGCCCAAAACCTGTCAGAAAACGATCAGCCAGGAAAGTTGGGATTCCCTGAAAGCGCTGGCTGATCTAGCCGCGTTCAGTAAGCAACCCGAACGGTTGGGTTGCCCCGATTGTGCCGACGGCGGTGCCGAATACATTGAGTTACAAGTCGGTGATCAAAAACACCGGGTAACGTTTGAGTATGGTCAGACGATTCCGGGGTTCGAATCGCTGGTGAACGAACTACGTAGTCAGCGGAAGGCCTTTGACGAATGCCCATAAGGGTGAAGAATACCGGGAATTGTTAAATCAGTTGAAAGCTTATCCAGCTATTCCTATGAAACTGTCTCTTTTTTCCATAACGGCCGCTACTACTGTTAGCATGCTGCTGACAGCCATTAGCTGTAATACCTCATCGGTTACACCAAACGCGAATACACCCAGCGAACTGCGGGTATCGGCGCCTTTTACTGACCAAACCACCCAATTTTCCTTCGATTTGGCGAAGCAGGTAAACGCGCAAGAGGGCCATACTAAAAATGTATTTATCTCGCCCATAAGCCTTCACATTGCCCTGGGCATGATTATGAATGGGGCCAACGGACAAACGGCGCAGGAAATTCAGAAAACGCTGCATCTGGACGCCCAAACGCTGGCCGAAGCCAATGCAACCTACAACAATCTGATGACGAACCTACCTATGGTCGATTCAAAGGTTACAATAACCCTGGCGAACTCGGTTTGGTATCGGAATACGTTTTCGGTCGAGAACTCCTTTCAGAATTTGTTGAAACAGACGTTTAACGCTGAGGTATCGGCGCAGGATTTTACAAATCCGGCCACCGTGAACACCATTAACAACTGGGCCAGTCAGAAAACGAATGGGAAAATTCCGAAGGTAATAGATCAGATACAGCCCGACAATGTCATGTTTTTACTGAATGCTCTGTATTTCAAAGGAGATTGGCAAACTCGGTTTGATGCGGCTAAAACCATCGACTCGCCCTTCAAGCTGGTAACCGATGCGACCACAAATGTCCGCATGATGCGCCTTAACAGCCAATTGAACCGGGCTTTTCGGGCTACTTACACCGCTTTTGAACTCCCCTATGGCGCTGCCCGTACAGATGGACCTGGCTACGTAATGACCGTTCTGCTTCCCGCCGAAAGCACTACAGCTGATGCCGTTATCAATAACATGACCAGTTCGGACTGGGCTCAGCTACAAAAAGACATGACGCTGGGTATGTTGGATATCGGCTTACCCAAGTTCACACTCAACTACGAAATCAACCTGAACAAGGCACTCACGACAATGGGTATGCCGACGGCCTTTACCGATCGCGCTGATTTTACAAATATTAACAACAAAGGCGGCCTGACGCTGAGTTTTGTGAAACAAAACACCTTTGTGGCTGTGGATGAGCAGGGTACCGAAGCAGCTGCGGTTACAACGGGGGGCATCTCAACCACATCAGTGCAGCTGCCAACGCTTTGCAATCGGCCATTTGTGTTCGTTATTCATGAAAAAAGCACAGGAACTGTGTTATTTGTCGGTAAAATCGCGGATCCGACTAAAACCAGTTCATGAAAAACAGACCGATTGTTTTCCTGCTACTTCTGTTACTAACCAGTCAGTGTAGCCAGAAAGAAGCCACAGTAGCGCCGAAAATAGCGACGTTGATTGGTACCTGGAAGCTTGTTCAACCCGATTCTTCCTATGCCGTGACCCTGCAATTTGCTTACGATTCGGCTAACCCACCGCACGATATTACACCCTTTCTGGCCAGTGGAAAAGCATCAGTGAATACGTATACGCTTCGGTTATTTGCCACGCTGGATGGCGTGTTGGTCGCGGAAAACCTGGCTAGTACGCAAGTAGCCGGGTCGCCCGAAGCGATGTCGTTTGAACAGGCATACTTTACAAATCTGAAAGCTGCCGTTCGCTACGAAGTGACAACGAATGACCAATTACGCCTTTACCACGGCGGGGCGCAACCGCATGTGATGGTGTATGAACGAATGAAATAGACGCATGTGCTTTCCGTAGACTTGCCTGCCCCTTTTCTACGGATTCATACCAACGATAATAATTGCTAACTTTTTGTGTAAGATCAATATTGCCCGGCCGTAATCAAGACAGCCGGGCAATTTTTTCGATCTGATTTACAACGCTTTTACAGTCTACAGAATCTTAGTCACAAACCCTACTACATGTGCCTATGAAAACGAACCGTCTACTTCTTCTTGTACTCCCGTTTTTATCGCTGGCGGGGTGCACGGACAATTGCAAAGAAACCCGGACGTTCCGGCGTTATTCACCCGTTACGTTCACAGCCAATCAACTCCGGCAGGGCGTTCAAATCGTACCTCCCCAAGCCCTAGTAAACCCAGGTAAAATTTACACCAAAGATCAGTATCTGTTCATCAACGAACTAAAGGAGGGCATTCACATTATTGACAACCGCAATCCATCGGCCCCGACACCGGTTGCGTTTGTCCGAATTCCCGGTAACGGTGATATGGCTGTCCGCGACAATATTTTGTATGCGGATAGCTACATGGATTTGGTAGCGTTTGACATCAGCAATCCGGCGTCTATAAAGCCCATAAACCGGGTTCAGAACGTATTTCCCAGCGGATCGTTTGAGGGAGGATGGTGGAGCTTTGATAACACCAACCAGATGGTTTATGATCAGAAAGTTAGCTATGTAACCGAAACCGTTGACACAAATTGCGAAGAGAACGTTGGCCCAACTGCGGGATGGGTCACGGGGGTTTTCTTCAATGCACAGGCAAGCTCGGCGGGGTCCGATAAATCGTCGGGTAGCTCAACAACGAACGGCGTGGCCGGGTCAATGGCCCGCTTTGCTCTCTACAATGATTACCTCTATACGGTTAATCAATCGACGATGCAGTTGTTCGACATCAAAAATCCGGCTGAGCCGAAGGTTGGCAATGCCATACAAATGGGCTGGGGAATCGAGACGATTTTTCCGTACAAGGATAAGCTGTTTATTGGTTCGCAAACGGGCATGTTTATTTACGACAATACCAATCCGGAGAAACCCGAGCGCCTGTCGGTTTTTCAACACGCGCGCGTGTGCGATCCGGTCGTGGTTCATGATAATCTGGCTTATGTAACGCTGCGATCCGGCAATCAATGTGGTGGTTTCACAAACCAACTCGACATCGTAGATATTTCAGACCTGGCGAATCCGCGCCTGCTTAAGAGCTACCCAATGCGTAACCCGCATGGACTGGGCGTTGCCTACCCCAACTTGTTCATTTGTGAAGGCGCCTACGGCCTCAAATCGTTCGACATAGCGGACGCTATGAATGTGAAGCAATTGCAGCATATCGACGATTTAAACGCGTTCGATGTCATTCCGCTGGAAAAATCGTTGCTTATGATCGGTAAAGATGGTTTCTATCAGTTCGACGCTACTAATCCGCGTCAATTACGTCCGTTGAGCCATATCCCGATTAGTCGTCCATCTTATTACTGAACATCGGCATGAAACAACTTTATTTGTTGGTAACAAGCCTGTTTGTTTTCGGACAAACTTTAGGACAACCCGTTACTTATCGTCCCACATACGTCAACTATACGGAGTTAGGCGGGCTATTCGGGCGGGTGGCTTCTGGAGCAGCGACGGCGCAGGTAGTGGAAAACAAACTGAGCTTTACGGCACAAACCTTTAACGGCGTCCAGGTGAGTCGACGGGTAGCAGTTGGTGGCCTGGTGGGCATTGACTGGTATAAAGGGGCCTTGGTTATGCCAATTGGTGCCGGACTGCGTTTTGATTTTGCCAAGAACCCTTATCGGAATGTTCGTTTACTGGCCATTGCCGACGCTGGGTATGGCTTTACCTGGCTCAATAAAAGTTCTACCGGTTACGAACTAAAAGGTGGGTTAATGCTTAATCCGGGAGTAGCTTTACGGGTAGGTAAGCCATCGACAAATGCCTTTTTATTATCCATTACTTATAAACGGCAACTAGTAGATGTACAGAAACCTCTCTTCAGTAATGATATTCAACGGGATGAGCATAGAATTTACAACCGACTTTGTTTCCGGATGGGAGTCGCTTTTTGAAACAATTTCTTTCAACTTCTGTTAATAGCAACAGTAGACACATCATTCATGCATTCTACGCAATACATTATGAAAAAAATTGCCCTATCAGTTATTGGCGGTTCGCTGTTTGTAGCTGGTTATTATCATGTTCATCGGCATTCAGCTTATGTCGATACCAAGCCGACACAAACAGCACTTGAAACAACTGCGAAGCCTGCTACTGTATTTCCATTCAAAACGTTGCCTGCATTTGCGCTCAGAACGGATAAATACTTTACATTCTGAGATTGGATAGTTTAGCTTACAATATAAAAAGCCCAGCCTGAATGTTCAGGCTGGGCTTTTTATATTGTAAGCTACTCATTTCAGCTTTTAACTGATTAAGCCATCGCAAATTTGCTCTGGTTGCGTTTACGCTCGTTTTCGTCCAGGTAAATCTTACGAATCCGCATTGATTTCGGTGTTACCTCCAGATATTCATCTTTCTGAATATACTCCATGTTTTCTTCAAGTGAGAACGAGATTTTCGGAGCAATTTTCACGTTGTTATCCGAACCTGAAGCCCGCATATTTGTTAGCTGCTTCGCGGTTATTACGTTAACAACAATGTCGTTCTGACGATTGTGCTCGCCAATTACCTGACCCGTGTAAATTTCGTCACCTGGTTCGATAAAGAACGATCCACGATCTTGAAGTTTATCGATCGAATAAGCTGTTGCAGCACCACTTGTCATTGAAATCAATGAGCCGTTGATCCGCTCAGGAATGGGTCCTTTGTATTCCTGGTATTCTTTGAACCGGTGGCTCATAACGGCTTCCCCAAAGGTTGCCGTCAGAACGTTTGACCGCAAACCGATCAGACCACGCGATGGAATATCGAATTCCAGATGTTGCAGATCGCCTTTCGGTTCCATGATCAGCAGCTCACCCTTACGCTGGGTTGCCAATTCGATAACTTTTCCGGCGGTTTCTTCTGGAACGTCGACCACGAGGGTTTCGATTGGCTCCAGTCTACGACCATCTTCGTCTTCTTTGTACAACACCTGAGGCTGACCAACCTGCAATTCGTATCCTTCACGACGCATGGTTTCGATCAGAACGGACAAGTGAAGGATGCCCCGGCCATAAACCAGGAAGCGGTCTTCGCTGTCGGTTGATTCTACCCGTAACGCCAGGTTCTTTTCAATTTCTTTGTAGAGCCGATCACGCAAGTGGCGCGATGTAACAAACTTGCCTTCTTTACCGAAGAAGGGGGAATTGTTAATCGTGAACAACATGTTCATGGTTGGCTCATCTACCGAAATACGAGCGAGCGCTTCGGGCTGTTCAGCGTCGGTCAGTGTATCACCAATCTCAAACTCTTCAAGACCCGTGACGGCACAGATATCACCACACTGAACTTCAGTTACTTTCAGTTTACCAAGTCCTTCAAAGGTTTGTAATTCTTTGATTTTGACTTTTTTAATCGAACCATCTGATTTGACGAGGGCCATGTTAGCACCTTCTTTCAGCGTTCCACGGTGTACCCGTCCGATAGCAATCCGACCTACAAAGGCCGAATAATCCAGCGACGTGATCTGCATTTGTGGCAACCCTTCATTCATAGGTGCCGGTGGAATGTTGGCAACGATTGTGTCGAGCAGATAGGTAATGTTGTCAGTTGGGGTTTTCCAATCCGGACCCATCCAGCCTTGTTTGGACGAACCATAAACGGTTGGAAAATCCAGCTGATCTTCGGTAGCGCCGAGGTTAAACATCAAATCGAAAACCTGCTCGTGCACTTCATCAGGACGGCAGTTTTCTTTATCGACTTTGTTTACGATAACAATTGGCTTCAAACCTAGTTGCAGGGCTTTACCCAGTACGAAGCGAGTTTGTGGCATAGCCCCTTCAAAGGCATCGACCAGCAAACAGACACCATCGGCCATTTTCAAAACGCGCTCAACTTCACCACCAAAGTCACTGTGGCCTGGAGTATCGATGATGTTGATTTTAACATCTTTGTAGCGTACCGATACGTTTTTGGAAACGATCGTAATACCCCGTTCACGTTCGAGGTCGTTGTTGTCCAGGATTAAGTCACCAAATTCCTGGTTGTCCCGAAAGAGCTTGGACGCGTGAATAATCTTGTCGACCAGGGTCGTTTTGCCGTGGTCAACGTGAGCGATGATTGCTATATTGCGAATTGATTGCATACAAATGTTGTCAGAACCAGGCTTATCCCGATTCATTTGATTTTCATGATTTGATTGTATCAGCCTGAACCCTATTATAAGCAATCATGAAAATCATGAAAAATCAAATAAATTTTACCAGTTCACTGGTGTGGTTCAGATATTTCAAGCCGCAAAGGTACGAAATTTTACGCTGAAACACAGATTTTTACAAGTAATTTAACAAAAAAAGGCCCATTCAAGGGCCTGCCTATGATATTAGTACAATTTCTTAACAATTGCTTAATGGTTCGGACAGCCACAGCCGTTTTTCTTGCGGAAAAGTCCTGTGTTGAACAGCCCTCCGCGCTTAGGCTTATACCCTTTTCGTTTACGCCCGATAGCCGTTTGTTCCGTTGGGTTTTTAGACGCCATCGTTTCCAGCGGTACATTGACCAGCACCAGCGATGCCGCCATTAGCAGAATGATTTTTGTCCGTTTCATAACCTGTACATTTCCTACCTAACGTCAAATAACCTACTTTTATCGCACGGCCATCCATTTTTTATTAAATGACCTCTAATCCTGACTTCCTGATCGTTTACGGAACCCTCCGACCACCCTTCGACAACACATTTTCCCAGTACCTGCGCCAACGGGGTCGCTATGTGGGCGAAGGCTCCTTTACGGGCCAGTCATTCGACATGGGAAGTTATCCAGGAGCTGTTTATCAGGAAAACAGCGATACGCGTGTGCATGGTTCGGTCTTTGAAATTAGCAGCCAAAAAGAAGCCATACTAACTTATCTCGATTACTATGAAGGCGTGGGGGATCAGTTTGAACAACCTACGGAATATATCAGAGCAATCATTCCAGTTGAATTCAATGACACTACAACCGACTGCTGGATTTACCTGTATAATTTACAAACAGACGACAAACCTTTAATTGAGTCAGGTGACTATTCTGTACACATTGGTAAGCCTTTCAGTTGGCCTGCCTGAGTCATTTGGCAGTAAATGAAGAAGGGAATACGGTTTCAAAGCCATATTCCCTTCTACATTTAACTGGTTATAATTTTACCTTGGTCCACGAGAGCGACCACCACCACTATAACCACCTCCGCTGCGACCGCCACTGTAGCCGCCCCGTGGGCTACCGCCATAATAGCGGGGTGCTGGCGAATAATACCGAGGACGAACCACAACCGGCGGACGAACAACGACTGGTGGATTGTAGTAGCCGTAGGGCCTGTATCCATAGCCGTAATAAGGACGAGCACCATAATAGCCGGGACCATAACCACCACCCGTACTTACATAAGAAGGACCACAGCTAGTCATCAGAACAACTAATAAACCAGCTATCAGAAAGGGCAAGACTTTTATAGTTTTCATGATTTTTCGTTTTTAGTGTTAACGCATTGAACCACTACTTGTCACTTGAGAAAGGCGCTCAACCAGTCTCAGATATATAGTCACCTACCAGCGACGGCCGTAAATGCCCCGGTGACCACCGTGCCCAAACCCATATCCGTAATTGGGATAAGGTCTGACATAAACAGGAGGCCCTACCACAACCGGGGGCGGCACGACAACAACGCGGGGTGGCAATATGACAACCCGTTGACGGGATGGATACGGCTGACCATATTGATTATAAGGTCCGTATCCATTTGGATACGCTTGGCCATATCCGTTTGGATACCCCTGGTTATACCCGTTATTGTAGCCATTCGGATAGTTCTGGTTAGGATAACTCTGTCCGTACCCATTTCCATTTGGGTAGTTCTGATTATATCCGTTTCCATTTGGATACCCCTGTCCGTAACCGTTACCTGGTCCGTAAACCTGGCCAAAACTGACCGTAACTATACCGAGTAATAGTCCGGTTATAATTCCATTCAACTTCGTCGTTTTCATTGCTGTAGCAGGTTTCCACCCGATTTGTTGGTTAGACAAATCATAAGCTTCAGCGTTTAATTAAAACGTGGAAATACTGGTTAAAGTTTTATTAAAAGCCCAACCGGTATATAACAGTAAGTGGCTGGTGAATACAACGTGTATTCACCAGCCACTTACTAACTGCAACTTACTTATTTTTTATGCCTTCAGCTTATCTTTCAGGTAAGCCAGCGCCAATTTATAGGCATCGGCAGCGGCTTCTTTGTTGTAAACAGGGTTGCTTGGGTTTGCGAAACCATGCCCAGCATCATACATCTTCACCGTTACTTTTTCGCCAGCTTTTGCCATATTCTCTTCGAATGTTTTGACAGACTCCGGTGTAATGCCTTTATCCTGACTGCCGAAGAATCCCAGCACATCTGTGTTAAGTGTTTTCAGCTTTTCGACGTCCTGCTCTGGCCGACCGTAATACATGACACATCCTTTAGCCTGTTTTCCTTCCAGCATAGCCGACTGCAGCGATAACATGCCGCCAAAACACCAGCCAACACTCGCAAACTCCGCTTTAGGTCCTGCGTAGGCAATAGCTCCTTTCTGAATGCTCATGAGCCGGTCTTTGCTGGCTCCCTGCATCAATTTGCCCGCTTCAGATGGCTCCGTAGCTACTTTACCATCATACATATCAACCGCCAGCACGTTCACGTCTTTGAGATCATTGTAAAACGTTTCTGACTGCTGTTTAATGTTGTCGTTCAGGCCCCACCATTCCTGATAGACCAGGAGCCATTTGTTCGATGGCTTTTTGGCTTTCAACAGAAATCCGTTTGCTGACTGCCCATCCGGCGTCGAGAATTTGATCATCTCACCCGCACCCATGTAGGTGAAAGGAAGAGGGGCTTCATGAAGCCGCTGGAAAGCAGGATCAGCCGCCATAGCCGACATGTCGTTTCCCGGTGAATCGGTCGTGTGACAGAGTGGGATGGCTGTTTCCTGGGGCTGTGCTGGTTTCAGGTACGAAAACAGCGACATCAAAAAGGATAGTCCTGTAATAAATACAATTTTCATAATGTATGTGATGGTTTATCGAGTAGGGTAACTGAATGAGTAGGCAATTAGTTAGTCGATCAAGCTTTCACCAATTCAAAAATAGTGATCTCCGGCAAAATACCGACTCGACCCGGATAGCCAATATAGCCGTATCCACGGTTTACATACAGGCGCTGGTCACCATCCTGGTATAAACCTGCCCACTGCTTGTAAAAATACTGTGCCGGGCTCCATTTCACATCGCCCAAGTCAACGCCAAACTGAGCACCGTGGGTATGACCACTAAACTGAACATCTATATCCGGGAATTTTGGGCGAACTTCGGCATCCCAGTGCGTGGGATCGTGGGAAAGGAGGAGTTTGACAGGGTAATCCTTCGTGCCTTCATAAGCTTTTGCCAAGTTACCAGCCCGTAAGGCCGCCGGGCCAAAACCAAGATTCTGAACCCCAATCAGCGCGATTTTGTCGCCGTTCTGCTCCAGAATCTTGTTCTCATCCATCAGTATGTTCCAACCCATCTGCTTGTGAGCGGCCACTACATTCATCACATTCTGACGTTCGGCCTGAACGCTTGGCCACTGCACGTACTTGCCGTAATCATGATTGCCTAAGGTTGAGTAAACGCCCATAGGCGCCTTTACTTTATTGAATACGTCGATGTAGCTATTTACCTCTTCAGCATGGCTGTTGACCAGATCACCGGTAAAAAACACCATGTCGGGTTTTTGGCCCAGGAGCATCTCGACGCCCCCCTTGACCGCCGTTTTGTTGAAAAAACTTCCGGAGTGAATATCCGAAATCTGGGCAATGGTCATGCCGTTGAAACCGGAAGGCAGGTTCTTAAGCGGTAACTTAATGCGCCGGATTCGGTAGTCGTGCGCCCCCGACAGAATGCCCCAGCTAAATCCGACCAGGGGTACGGCACCAACTACCAACGCCGTTTTCATCAGAAAATCGGATCGGGTAATGGTATCCGTAGCAGGCATGGTTTTGCGGGTCGTATCCTCAACGGCTTCGCGAACCTCGGGCTTGTAGAAAAGCGAAACAATCCACCGGAAGAACCGGCCAATGTCATCAATCAGAATAATTAGTACGGCGAAGATTTTCGAGAAATAAGGAATTGCGATAAACGCCCATAGAAACGTACGCGTGTTGCGGCTAATGGAGTCGGGCGGCAGCAGTTGCATAATAATATACAACAGCAATGAGATGGCGGTAAAGCCCCAGAAAGCGATGGTAATGATGCGCTGCGTACCTTCGGTAGCCGACCGACTGAGGGTTTTAACTGCCTGAAAAACATACCAGTCGATCAGGAGCAGAATAACAGGAAGTATGACAAATAAAGAAGTTCGATTCATGGAGTTTAGTTAGTATTTCTGCTGAAGCCAGAGATATGTGTTAAGATGTATTCGCATGTATGGATGTTGCCCCGCCCACACTGGTTCGACTGCCTAATTGTGAGCATAACCCAACAATGCTGGTACGTGTTCCAACTTGCGGATAGCGCTCTGAGAAAACCCTCTATTGGTGATAAAGTGGGCTTACGATCAGCGTCTATTTCAGCCTAAATGGCTCGCGAGTAGCTTTCTCTATAGTATTGCCCGAAACGAATAATGCCGACGGTTTTAGACCTGTCGGCATTATTTTGTTAACGCTGTTAGTTAAACCAGCTCTTCTTCCAGTTCCTCCTGACGTTCGAGTGCGGGGTCTTTCTTACCAAACCACTTCATCCGAATGCGCTCGTTGACCCAATACATACAGGGCACGATAACAAGCGTCAGGACGGTCGAAAATGTTAGTCCGAAAATGATCGTCCAGGCAAGAATGTTCCAGAATACGGAGCTATCACCACCGACGATGATGTGTGGATCGAAATTACGGAACAACCCAACAAAGTCTACGGTGATACCCAGCGCCAGCGGAATCAGGCCCAGTACGGCAGCCGAGGCCGTCAGCAACACGGGTGTTAACCGGATACCGCCCGCTTCAATGATGGCCTCACGCAGGGGAACGCCCCGACCGCGTAACTCTTCAATGAATTCGATCAGCAGAATACCGTTTTTCACCACAATACCGGCTAGCGCGATGATACCAACCCCTGACATGATGACGGAGAACTCTTTATTGAAAATAACAAACCCAAGCAACACGCCAATCAACGAGAACAGGATTGTAACGAAGATGATCAGCGGTTTTACCACCGAGTTAAATTGCGTAGCCATAATCAGGTAAATCAACAGCATGGCAATACCAAAGGCCGACACCAGGAAGTTCATTGATTCCTGCTGGTCTTCCTGTTCACCGCCCATTTTGAGCGTGTAGCCGTTTGGTACCTCAATGTCCTTGATCACCTGTTGGATTTGGGCCACAATCTCGTTCGCATTATAGCCTGGCACCACATCGGAACTCAACGTAACGAGCCGCTCCTGGTTTTTGCGGTTAATCTGGCTAAACGTCGTCGAATAACTGATATTCGTTACCGATGTAATCGGAACCTGCCGCAGTTGCCCCCCCATAACCATGTCGCGATACACAACGTTTAGGCTCAGCAACCGGTCGATCTGACTCCGGTCGTCGGGTTTCAGGCGAACCATGATTGGGTATTCGTCTTTGGCATCCCGGAATTTTGAGACTTCTGTACCAAACAAGGCTGTCCGAATGGCCATCGCTACCTGACCCGATGAGATGCCTTCCCGTTCAGCTTTCTCCCGGTCAATGTCAATCACGATTTCAGGCTTGTTGGTAATTAAATCCGACTTCAGCTGGTCGATTCCCTGAATTCCGGCCTGCGCAATTTTCAGGCGAACTTCTTTTTCCAGTTTCTTAAGCTCATCGAACTCTTCGCCCGCAATCTCAATCGCAATGGGTTTACCCGTTGGCGGTCCGTTGGATTCACGTTCTACTGAAAGTTCGCTGCCTGGCAAACCGCTCACGGCCACCCGAACCTTGCTCAACAGCGAATCCGTTGATATGCCGTGCCGTTCTTCATTTGGTTTAAACGCAATCGTGACCTTCGATTTCTGTGGAGTGGCCGAGCGATCAGGATTCATAGGATCACCAGCGTTCTTGCCAACGTTAGAAATAACCGAGTTTACAATATCAGTCGCCTTGTTCTCTTCCAGTACCTTAAATACCCGTTTTTCAATAACTTTGGTCACCGAATCCGTTACCCGGGCGTCGGTACCGATAGGCATTACGTTGTACACGTAGATATAATCCGGCTCACCACTTGGGAAGAAGAGGACTTTTGGCTTGGCAATTCCGGTGATAATGAAGGTCAGAATCAGCAAACCGAACGCGGCTACGATAGCCAGAACAGGCCGCCATCCGGTCAGTATCCACGATATTAACCGGCGGTAGCCGTTCTTAAGCGCAGGTAACATACTTTCCTGGAACGGCACAATCAGTTTCGGCGTCAACACGTAGTGATTGAATACGTACAGAATAATGAACAGGACAAACAGGTTGCCAATACCCCGGTCGATCACATAACCAACACCCGCCAGCACGGTCATAATCATAAGCGGCCGTTTGATTTCCTGGAAGCTCTGTTTGTCTTCGTGGTTATCATCTTCGTGCCGTTTCATGAACGTTACAGCGAAAACGGGGTTGATGACATAAGCCACGAACAAGGAAGCGAACAGCGTTAAGATAAGCGTTAGGGGCAAAAACTTCATAAATTCACCCACAATACCCGGCCAGAACAGGAGCGGAAAGAAAGGCGCAATGGTCGTTAGCGTTCCGGATAACACGGGTACGAATACCTCTCCGGCAGCCGCTTTCACAGCTTGTTTGATATCCCAGTCTTTGTTCTCATTGAAGAGTCGGTGTGAGTTTTCGATAACCACGATCGCGTCATCCACAACAAGTCCCAAACCAAGCAGAAAGGCAAAAAGCACCATCGTGTTCAAGGTAAACGAGGCCCCTACCAGCGGCCCCAGCACCGGCATCAAGACAAACGCGACCAGAGCCGACAAAGGAACCGATAGTCCGACGAAGATAGCATCGCGAACACCCATGAAGAACATGAGCACCAATACAACGAAGATGAAACCAAGAACAACCGTATTGATGAGGTCATTCACGTTTTCGCGCGTCCGCTCCGATTGATCGGCCGTGATTTTCACCTCCAGACCTTCCGGAAAACGGGTCTCTTTGTACTCTTCGATGGTTTTTTCGATGCGGTCGGCGGCCGAGATCAGGTTAGCACCCGCCCGTTTGATGACGTTCAGCGTAACAACCGATTTGTTATTCAACCGGGCAAAGTTCTGCTGTTCTTCAAAGTTGTCCCGCACTTCAGCAATGTCGCCAAGTTTAACGGTGGCGCCCGTAGCCGTACGAATTTGCAGGTTTTGAAGCTGCGCAACATCCGTAAATTCGCCTTTTACCCGCACCGTCCGGCGAACCCCGTCGATAGGTAATTCACCACCCGATACGTTGATATTTTCGCCCTGAATAGCCTGCTGAATATCGGAGAAAGCCAGACCGGCTGACTGCATACGAGGTAGATCGACGTTGATCTGTATTTCGCGTTCCAGCGCGCCGATGATGTCAACCCGGCGAATTTCGGGCATACCTTCAATCACATCCTGTAAATCTTCGGCATACTCTTTCAGTTGTTTCAGCGAGAAATTTCCGGCCATGTTCACGTTCATGATCGGCATTTCGGAGAAGTCAACATCCTGCGCCGTTGGCCCTGAATCAAGTTCCTGGGGCAGATCTGGCTTCGCCTTGTCGATGGCATCCCGAACGCGCTGTAAGGCATCCGACGATTGCACATCGGGGTTGAACTCAACCAGAATAACCGACACGTCCTGCAAGGCATTCGATTTGATGCGCTTCACCCCCGAAATAGACTTCAGTTGCTTTTCAATCTGCTTGTTGATCGTATTTTCAATGTCGGCCGGAGCGGTCCCTACATAAACGGTGTTGATATACACCTGGGGCACCTTAATATCCGGAAACTGCTCTTTAGGCAGGTTGTTGTACACGAACAGCCCACCCAGTGTAATCAGGAAGGTGAAGATGTAAATCGCCGTTCGGTTCTCAACGCACCAGTTGGTGAATCCGAGGGTTTTATACTGTTCAAATTTCATAAAGAAGGAGATTTGGGTATACGGTATTTGGTTTATGTACGGTCAGTTTAGTGTGGCGATGGCCGACTTAAACCGAATACCGTATACTGTTTAGAAACTAATTGCCTGTCCATCAACCAAATCCTGATAGCCAGCCGTAACAATTTGGTCACCTGCCTGTAATCCCTGCGTAACGGCGATCTGACCACCGTACGACTGACCCGTTTTCACGGTCCGCGCTTTTGCTACCTTCTTGCCGCCTTCATTTACGGCTACATACACCAACTGGCCATTCTCCGTACTCTGAATCAAATTCTGGTTGATCACAATCGCATTGGCTTTCGTCTCGTCATTGATTTTGATGCGGGCCAGCATGTTTGGCTTCAATGCATTATCGGATGGGAGAGGAGCTTCAATCGTAAATGTCCGACTCAGCGGATCGACCGTTGTTGCCACAAAGGAGATACGTGAGTTCAGCGTTTTCTTTAAATCAGGAAATTCGATCAGCACCATGTCTCCTTTCCGAACACTTCCCGAATAGGTATCCGCCACTTTCGCGACGACCTTGAGCTGCGACAGATTGACAATCCGAACGAGCGGCATACCCGGTGCTGCCGACTGACCGATTTTTACCATAACCTGATCGACAACTCCCGAAATCGGCGCCGTTACCGTCGACTGACCCAATTGCGCATTAAGCGTAGACATCCGGCGTTCGAGCGACTCTTTGTTATTTTTCGCTTGCAAATATTGGATCTCGGTGCCGATTTGCTGCTTCCATAAAGAAGCTTGTTTTTCATAGATCGTGTTGGCAAGTGACAACTGCGTTTTTAATTCAGCCATCGACTCCCGCAACAGCTGATCGTCGACCTTGGCAATGGCCTGGCCAGCCCGAACCTGATCGCCTTCCTTTACATAAACCGACGTCAAAACACCGCCCGACTTCGGCGATACCTGTACGTTATTTTTTGCATCGATTGTACCTTGTAGCTCAACGAAATGTTTGAACGTAGAGGCCGATAAAGGCGCTACCGATACGTCTTTTACACGCTCGTTTTCTTTTTTCTTTGGCTCAAGTTTGGCCAGATCGGCTTCCAGTGTTTTGATCTTCGTCGTTAACTCCGTCTGCTGGGATTTCAACTCGTTGAGTTCATCCCGTTTGCTTTGCACATCTGTTTTTTTCTCCCCTGAGCAGGCAGCTAATAAGCTCACGAGGGCAATTGCGTAGTATGGTTTCATGGTACGTATTTTAAAGTTTTAGTTTCCCACGTAGAGCCGGCCCAGCGACCGGTCCTGATCAACTTTCGTGATTAAAAAATCATATAAGGAAGAGAAGTAATTGGTTTGTGCTTCCCGGTACGATGCCTCCGCATTGAGCACTTCAATACTGGACCCAACACCCTCTTTGTATTTGATCTGCGTTACCCGCACAATTTCCTGCGCCAGATCGCGATTGCGCTGCTGGGTCTGAAGAGTTTGCAGACTATTTCTCAGGGTAATGCTTGCCTGACGAATTTGCAGATCGATGGAATTACGAAGCAACTCCCCACTGTTCTGTGCCTTCTGTAACGTAATCCGTTTCTGAGCGATTTGATTGCGCTTCTGGAACCCGTCGAAGATGGGGACTTGTAAGCTTAACCCAACCGTTGCAAAATTGAACCACGGCGCTGTTATGAGCTGGCCAAATGCATTTCGGCCACTGTTATACCCATAGTTTGCAAACCCGGATGCCGATGGCAAGTAGCCTTTCTGCGTCAATTCGATATCCTGTTCGGCCAGTTTAATCTGGGTTTCCAGGGTTGAATACTCAATTCGGCTTCGGTACTGAAAAGTAGGGTCTGGCGAAATCAATGGCCGAAGATCATCTACGCTTCGGTCCAGCAGCCGTTCTGACAGCGTAATTTCGTCGTTAACGCCTAAACCCATCTGAAACTTCAATAGCGTATAACTCAGCTCAATCAGATTCTGGACATTCTGACGCTCAGCCTGCAGGTTATTCGCCTGTACTTCCAGGCGCTGCACATCCAGCCGTTCAACAAAGCCCTGCTTATTCATAGCCCCGGTTTCTTTCAGCAGCGTATCCAATCGGCTGATGTTATAGTCGAGTAATTTAGCCCGTTCTAACGCCACCAGTACACCATAATAAGCCTTGGCAACCTGTTCAGCTACCGTTACTTTCGTTGCTTGTAGGTTGCGCTGAGCCAGTTCCCGATAGGTAGCTGCAGCCCGTAAGCCAACATTCAGACTGGCGCTGTAAATTACCTGGTTTAGGTTGACAGACGCATTGCTCGAGTAAGCAACCCCAAACTGGACCGGCACCGCCGGTGCGTCTGGAGAGGCATTCGGATTGAAAAAGACAGCGGGTAAAAAAGCCCGCTGGATTATCAGGTTATCGGTCAGTGACGCGCTAGCGGCTACCTGAGGCAGACCCGACGCTTTAACCTCCCGGATGCGGGCTTCAGCACTCACGGCATCTAGCTGGCTATTACGCACATTGACATTTTTTTGTAACGCAAAGTCAATGGCTTCCTGTAGTGTAAACGCTTGTCCGTTTCCTGATTGACCCGAAGGCTTCAGACCCGTTGGTGATAACCCTAAACCTGAGTTGAAACTTGAGATAACAGTAGGCTGAAGATTTACCGGTCCTTCTGCCGGACTGATCGATGGGGTTCCAACGGCTGAATTGATACCTGGTTGTGAAGGAACTGACGAGCCCGTGCCAGGGGTTGTGCCTGGCTGCGCTATGATAGCACCCGTACCCGCAGCCTGCTGCACTCCGGGCTGCTGACCACTTGCCGCAGCCCCGGTAGGTTGCTGTCCCACCGAAGGCTGAGTAGAGACCTGAGCCGAAGCGCCTGATCCTAACCAGATGGTGGGCAGCCAAAGCGCTGCAATGAAAAGTATACTATTTGTTTTCATAGATAATTGGTTGTACTCCTCTATTCAAAAACTGGTTGTAAATGGTGAATCCTTTTTCGGTAAGCATACCGCGCACGAAGTGATGAGTCAGTTCAGACTGAATGTCGTGCATTGAATATTGGTCGGTGGGAAAAATATCATTGTCGAAAGCCAGTTCGATCTGCTCGACCCGAAGACGGGCCAAAATGGTTGGATTTATGTCGGCGCGATATAGGCCTTGAGAAATACCTTTTTGTATATTTTCAAGAATAGACCGCATAATCTGTTCTTCTTTATATTGCCTGAAAATGGCAAACGCCTGCGGGTAATAGCGTTTTATATCAATGAGCAGATTCGGACTAATCTGGTCAGCGTTCTTCTGCATCAGGCTCAGAACACTTAAGAGTTCTTCGACCGGATTTGTAATACCAACGACCATACACTCCATAGCAAACTGATCTCTACCGGTTTTACCCTCGATAACCTGATACAGAATCTGCTCTTTATCAGAAAAATGCTGATAGATCGTCTTCTTGGAAATACCAAGTTTACGGGCAATATCCTCCATCGTTACCGAGCGAACGCCGTATTTCCAGAATAGCCGTTCGGCCTCATCAAGAATCCTTTCCTTCATCAATTAATAGAACTTTTACATGATGAACTTAGGAAACTCAAATATAGTTCTGAGTTTCCAACCTATTTTTAACAATATGATGAACGGCCGAAAAAGTGGAGTGAACCAACTCAAAAGCCCGACGAACCTGCTACGGTGCCGGGCTTTGTAAGTACCAACAGCCAGTGGCTGTTCGAGTTGAAGACCACATTAGTGGCTGGGCTAAGCTGGAGCTCGGCCCAGACAAAAGCACGCTAGCTTTTACCGACTTCGAAGAACCTAACATCGGCTTTCACCTTGTTGAGCAATTCTCGGGTGCGTTCGGGGCGGGCGTCGGTAATGAAAAGCTGGCCAAACACACCTTCGTCCATTTGCTGAATAAGCTTACCAATGCGTCGATCATCCAGTTTGTCGAAAATATCATCCAGCAATAAAATAGGCTTGATACCTTTCTCGGTCTGTAACTGATCGAACTGGGCCAGCTTGAGGGCAATTACAAACGTTTTCTGCTGCCCCTGGGAACCAAATTTTTTCAGCGGTACGGGCGGCTGATTGTTGCCGCCACCTATTATAAAGGAGTAATCGTCTTTATGCACGCCCATGGTGGTGCGTTGCAACACCGTATCGCGCCGACGAAAGTGCCGGAATTCATCGGCAAAATCGGGGTTGCTCATTTCTGACTCATAGACAATGTTTACCTCTTCGCGCTCTTCGCTCAGATAGGCGTAGTGCACCCGAAAGCTGGGAAGGAACTCGTCAATGAACTGTTTCCGGCGCTCGTGAATTTTCTGACCCAATACTAACAGAGGTTCATCGTAAGTATCGAGCAGATCATTATCGACCTGACTTCGCTCGGCAAATAGTTTGAGCAGACTGTTTCGTTGCTTGAGTACCTGCTGGTACATCAGGTAATCCCGTAAATAAGTTGAATCGAGTTGAGAGAGCACACCATCGAAAAAATGCCGACGATCTTCGCTATGCTCCCGCACCAGGTCTGTATCATTGGGCGCAACCAACACCACCGGAAACCGACCAATGTGTTCACTGATGCGCTCATACGGCTTTTTATCCGCCATCAGGACTTTCCGCTGTCCCCGTTGCAAACTGATCGTAATCTGAACATTACGGTCCGTATGTTCTTCAAAAATACCATCGATAATAAAATAGTCTGTATCATGCAAAATGCTCAAAGCGTCCTGCGTCTGGAAGGCACTTTTGCTTAATGACAGAAAATACACCGCGTCCAGCAGGTTTGTTTTGCCGCTACCATTGGGACCTACAATCACATTTACCTGTTGTCCAAAGACGTACCGGGCATCTTCATAGTTCTTAAAATTGGTCAGGCTAAGCTTTTCGAGGTGCATAGGTGTCGGGTATAACGCGATAATGCTTAATTTCGCGGGAGTTTATTACCCGTTCCGTTAGTATAAATAGGACGAGCCATAAACTTGGCAACAAAGATACGGTCGGTTTGTTAGGTAAACAGACCTAAGCCAGTTGTCCCGCAACGGTTGCCCAGCGTAATGGCAGAGCGCCAGCGACAGCTCATTTTATCGAACACATTCCTCATGGCAAGCGTCAAAGAGAAACCCAAACAGAATGGTAAGGCTTCGGAAGCCCAGTCGGCCGTTGCCACGAAAGTACAGCATCCCAAAGAGCGGTATATGTATTGGTACGAATCCATGCAGTTGCAACGGAAGTTTGAAGAGAAAGCCGGGCAACTTTATGGTCAACAGAAAATCCGCGGATTCTGCCATCTATATATTGGTCAGGAAGCCTGTTCATCAGGTTCATACACAGCCCTGACGAAAGACGACAAGTGGATTACCGCTTATCGAGACCATGGTATCCCACTTGCCCTCGGTTCCGATCCAAAGGCAATCATGGCAGAGTTGTTCGCCAAACAAACGGGCTCGTCGAAAGGGAAAGGCGGCTCCATGCACATCTTCGATAAGTCTGTCAATTTCGTCGGCGGGCACGGTATCGTTGGTGCACAAATCCCAATGGGAGCAGGGATTGCCTTTTCGGAGAAATACAATAAGACGACTAATCTGTGCATCACCTTCATGGGCGACGGCGCTGTGCGGCAGGGTGCCTTACACGAAGCCTTCAACATGGCGATGCTCTGGAAACTCCCCGTCATCTTTGTTGTTGAGAACAATGGTTATGCGATGGGAACATCCGTTGAGCGTACCTCAAACGTAACGGAATTATACACCCTGGCCGAAGCCTACGATATGCCTTCGGAACCCGTCGACGCGATGAGTGTCGAAGCCGTTCATGAGGCTGTAAGCCGGGCTGCCGAACGTGCCCGCGCTGGCGAAGGCCCAACCTTCCTGGAGTTCCGCACCTACAGGTACCGGGGTCACTCTATGTCTGATCCGCAGAAATATCGCTCAAAAGACGAAGTTGAGAAATATAAACTTCGTGACCCAATCGAACAAGTGAAAGTTGCGATTTTGGAGAAAGGGTTTGCTACCGAAGAGGATTTGGCAGCTATTGATCAGAAAATAAAAGGCATTGTTGACGAATCGGTTAAGTTTGCTGAAGAGTCGCCTTACCCTTCTCCTGAAGAAGCTTTTAAAGACGTTTATATGCAGGCTGACTATCCATTTCTTCTGGAATAAAACAGCTTTGATTTCATACTACTTTTTCGAGAACGTCCGGGCTTTCTAGTTCGGACGTTTTTTATTGAACGATTTCAAAAAATTAAATGTATATACATTAAATACATAAACATTAAAACCTTTTCAGCTCTCAAACGCTTACAAATCGTATGGAAACGCTAATAAACGGATTACACCACGTTACAACACTGGCTGGTGATACACAACGGAATGTTGATTATTACACGGATATTCTGGGGCTTCGACTGGTCAAAAAAACAGTCAACTTCGATGCGCCTGATGTCTATCACCTGTATTACGGAAACGAAACAGGTTCGCCCGGTACGATTCTGACGTTCTTTCCATACGGTAAATTACCTCGTGGCCGGAAGGGTGTCGGGCAGTTAACGTACACTGCATTTTCGGCACCAACGGCATCGCTTAGCTTTTGGATGGATCGGCTCCACGAACGCAACATTCCGTATTCGGGACCGTACAAACGGTTTTCAGAAACTTTTGTGCGCTTCGAAGATTTTGATGGAATGGGCATTGAGCTTGTCTTCACGGACGACGATCAGCGAACGGGTTGGGACAATGGCCGTATTCCGGCGGAGTATGCCGTTCGCGGTTTCCATACAGTCACGTTAAATGAGTTGAATCCGGATCGGACCATTAAGCTTTTAACCGAAACGATGCAGCATACCCTGGTAGGAGAGGAGGAAGGTCGCTTCCGCTTCAAAGCTGGCCTGGGCGGTCCTGGTAATTTCGTCGATGTATTGCATTCGCCCAAAGATGTACATGCCTTACAGGGTGCGGGTTCGGTTCACCACGTCGCGTTCTCTACCGATTCGGACGAAACACAATTAATCATTCAGGAACAATTAGCCGAAGGCGGCTACCATGTAACGCCGGTCCAGGATCGTAATTATTTCAACAGCATTTACTTCCGGGAGCCGGGTGGTATTCTGTTTGAAGTAGCGACAAACCCGCCCGGATTTGCCATTGATGAACCGGTTGCTGAGTTAGGAACAGCCCTGAAATTGCCACCGCAATACGAATCCCGCCGGGCGAAAATTGAAGCGGAGTTACCAACGATTATTGTCAAATAAGTTTGTGCTGTTTGGTTTACGCTATTCGGTTGGCTGACGCATGTGATTACTGAAGCGTCTGCCAACCGAACAGCGTAAACCATAAACCAACTATTCCAACCGTTATCTTATGATACACAATCCGAATAATATTCATACGGCTGGAAAGCCACTTGAGGAAGCCACGAAAGTTATGATTATGGTTCATGGCCGAGGTGGTTCGGCGAGGGATATTCTGTCTTTATCAAATTACATTCAGGATAAAGAGTTTGCCTTCATCGCGCCTGAAGCGCAGGGGAACACCTGGTATCCACAATCGTTCCTGCGACCCACGACTGAAAACGAGCCGTATCTTTCTTCAGCGCTGGAGGTATTAACTAGCCTGCGGGCTCGGCTTCAATCTGATTTTAACTTTAAGCTGCCCCAAATTTATTGGCTGGGTTTCTCACAAGGGGCCTGCCTCATGCTTGAATTTGTGGCCCGTCATGCTACAGAATACGGGGGCGTGTTTGGGTTAAGCGGTGGGTTAATTGGGCCCGACGAAACACCCCGTACCTACGAAGGGTCATTCGATAAAACACCCATTTTTTTAGGCTGTAGTGATCACGATTCACATATACCAAAAAAGCGGGTTCTGGAATCTGAGGCCGTATTTCGGCAGATGGGTGCTGATGTGACGACGAAATTGTACCCAAATTTTCCGCATTCGATTAACGAAGATGAGCTAAACATCGTTAATTTGCTAGTAGCCGGGAATCGACTGAGCCCGGCTGTTACCTAACAATAATGCCTATGAGCCAATATATGGTTGAATTTGATCTTCCGACCGTGCTGGATGAAGGGTTCGAGAACCGCATACCCGCCCAACGGCTCAAAGTGGAGGAATTGATGGAAAAAGGATTCCTGTTGTCGTATTCGCTTTCGGTCGACCGTCACAAACTCTGGTGCATCTTTAAAGCCGACTCAGAATTGGAAGTGATGGAATCTATTTCGGAGTTTCCACTCATAAAATACATGACACCCATGATTACTGAATTAATGTTTCATAACATGGTTGCAGCTCGGATTCCACTCTTTTCGCTGAATTGACTTTACGTGAAAAACCCTCCTTGATGGAGGGTTTTTTTATACCTGCAAATTGTATTTTTGCAGGTATTACTTGCTTAAAAACACATAAGTAACCGGGTTTTAACTGGTTACATACGATTATAACTGTCTGATTTTCAGTTTCACGTGGAAACAATTTTTTTCGTCCATTTTGACTGATCATTTATATAAAACAAATGACCCCTAACTTTCTTATCTGCAAATCGGAACGCGAACTTGAAGTCCGTCATGCCCAGGATTTTATAGCCAATGTAGATGGCAAACATGCGCTTACCCTGCGCCAATTCTATGAAGAAATGGCCGATTTGCTTGAGATTCCAAACTTCTCATTTACCCTCGAAGCATTAAATGATGCCCTGAATGACTTGCAATGGTTGGAAGATAAACGGGTCGTTTTATACTTCACAAATACCAATGAGCTCATCTCCAAGGAGCGTGACCCCGCAAAATTAGGCAGTGTATTGAATATATTGGACGCGACCGCTGAGGACTGGAAATGGGTAGATGAAGACGAAACATTTGATAAAAAAGAGCTCATTGTGGTCTTCGAAGACAGCCCACGCATCCGAAAAGCACTGGATGCAGAAAGCATTGATTACGCCCTGATGTCGTCATTGAAATAAAACCAGAACGCAACAAATTTTCCAAACCTGCTGTTACCCTAACGTGCCGCCGGAATATGTTTCCAGCGGCTTTTCGTGCTTAACATACAATCTGACTTTCGCTTGAAACCTGAAGAATTAATCGGTTTGTATACCGATGATAATTTCATAAAACTGCTGACAGAACCGTTTTCGCGAAAGCCTACCAACGAACCTCAGCGTTTACAAATTAAAGGCTTGGCGGGCAGTTTAGATGCCGTGCTGGCATCAGCAATCTTCAAGTCGGTGGGAGGCAATCATCTCTATATTCTCTCAGACCGGGATGAAGCTGCTTACTTTTTCAACGACTTGCAAAATCTGCTCGGCCGTGAAGTGCTGCTGTTTCCGATGTCGTACAAGAAACCATATCAGTACGAAGAAGTTGAAAACGCGAATGTACTCATGCGCGCCGAGGTACTGAATAAGCTCAATCCGGCTCCGAAAGATGGCTTGCTCATGGTAACCTATCCGGAAGCTCTCTCGGAAAAAGTGATCAACAAACGATCGTTACAAGCCAACACATTGACAATTCGGGTAGGGGAGAAACTAGATACTCATTTCGTATCAGAACTACTGCAAACCTATGAGTTTGAGAAGACCGACTTTGTGTATGAAGCGGGTCAGTTTTCGGTGCGCGGGGGAATCATAGACGTTTTTTCATTCGCAAGTGAATTTCCATTTCGAATTGATCTATTCGACGATGAGGTTGAAAGCATTCGCAAATTCAATCCCGAATCACAGCTTTCTACAGACCCTGTTGAGTTCATCAACATCATCCCAAACATCCAGACTAAGCTTACTCAGGAAAGCAGAGAACCGTTCTTCGATTTCCTACCGGATGCTACAACCATATGGGCGAAGGATGTGGAGTTTACCCTGGAAATTATTGAGAAATGCTACGAGAAGGCCGAACAAAGCTTTACAACCGTAGTCGCGTCGAGCGGGGGTATTCAGGTTGTTTCAGACCCAAACGCTTTGTGGGAAACCCGACGGTCATTCCTGAATGAATTGAAACGGTTCCGTACCGTTGAGTTCGGGCGCAAGTTTTACTTCAAAACCGACGGAAGGCAACAATACAGCTCGAAGCCACAGCCCTCTTTTAATAAAGATTTCAAGCGCTTAATTGACACACTGGGTGACAATCAGGCGAAGGGATACACTAACATTATTGCGGGTGAATCCTTTAAACAACTGGACCGTTTACGAACAATTTTCGAAGAACTAGATCCGTTCGTTACGTTTCAGCCGATGAACATTGGGCTCCGCGAGGGATTCATGGACGACGCCCTAAAGATTGCCTGTTTTACCGACCACCAAATTTTCGATCGGTATTACAAGTATCGGGTTCAGGATAAGTTTTCGAAATCGAAAGCCTTGACGTTGCGCGAACTGAAAACCCTCCAGCCGGGCGATTATGTGACGCACGTTGATTACGGCATTGGCCGATTTGCGGGGCTTGAGAAAGTGGATCACGCAGGTAACGAGCAGGAAGCCATCCGGCTCATTTACCGCGATAATGATATCCTGCTGGTTAGCATCCATAGTTTGCACAAGATTGCCAAATACAGTGGACGGGAGGGTGGGCCGCCTACCATGAGCAAGTTGGGCTCGCAGGAATGGGAGCAAAAAAAATCACGTATCCGCAAGCAGGTCAAAGACATTGCCCGCGAATTAATTGCGCTCTATGCCAAACGGCGAACGGCACCCGGATACGCTTATAGCCGAGATAGCTTTCTGCAAGCCGAGTTGGAATCGTCTTTTATATATGAAGACACCCCCGATCAGGCCAAGGCAACAAATGACGTAAAAGATGACATGGAACGACCACACCCCATGGACCGGCTGGTATGTGGCGATGTTGGTTTTGGCAAAACAGAAATAGCTATCCGAGCCGCTTTCAAAGCCGTAACAGACAACAAACAGGTGGCCGTACTCGTCCCAACAACGATTCTGGCCATGCAACATTACAAGACCTTTACCGACCGGATGGCCGATTTCCCGGTTAAGATTGAGTACATCAATCGGTTTCGGACAGCCACTCAGGTAAAGGAAATTCTAAAAGGTGTCGCTTCGGGCGAGATTGGAATATTAATAGGCACGCACCGGATTGTCAACAAGGACATCAAGTTCAAGGATTTAGGCCTGCTGGTCATTGATGAGGAACAGAAATTCGGGGTAAAAACAAAGGATCGCTTAAAAGAAATGCGGGTTGAAGTTGATGTACTTACCCTAACGGCAACACCCATTCCCAGAACCCTGCATTTCTCGCTCATGGGTGCCCGTGACTTATCGGTCATTGCTACTCCGCCACCCAATCGTCAACCTGTTACGACCGAGGTTCACCCATTTAATGAAGCTACAATTCGGGATGCTGTTAGTTATGAGATCCGGCGGGGTGGACAAGTCTTCTTTGTTCATAACCGGGTCAATGATATTGAGTCCATCGGTAACCTAATTATGCGGCTCGTACCCGAGGCTCGCATCGGCGTAGCACACGGCCAAATGGAAGGCGAACGACTGGAGCGGATTATGACCCGCTTCATTGAGGGTGATTATGATGTATTGATCTCAACCAACATTATTGAATCGGGACTGGACATTCCCAATGCCAACACGATATTGATAAACAACGCCCATTATTTCGGACTGTCAGACTTACACCAAATGCGCGGTAGGGTAGGGCGATCGAACCGGAAAGCATTCTGTTATCTTCTGACGCCCCCGCCGTCGGTGCTCACAGCCGATGCGCGCAAACGGCTCCAAACCCTCGAAGACTTTTCTGATCTGGGTGAAGGCTTTAAAATTGCCATGCGTGATCTGGATATTCGGGGCGCGGGTAATCTGCTGGGTGCTGAACAGAGCGGGTTTGTCAATGATCTTGGTTTTGAAATGTACCATAAAGTACTTGATGAGGCTGTTCAGGAATTACGCGAGAATGAATTTAAAGACCTCTTCGAAACGAAACCTGGTGATTTAAAACTAGCCCTTCCGGATACCGTTATTGAAACTGATTTACAGGTCGTTATTCCTGAACGATACGTATCGAATATTTCAGAACGACTGGCGTTATATACTCGCCTGGACAGCCTTCAAAACGTGGAAGAAGTGCAGGCCTTTCGTCAGGAAGTGATCGACCGGTTTGGGCCTATGCCTGAAGAAGTCGAAAACCTAATCAAAATGGTGAACGTTCGCTGGAAAGCCGAGAAGTTATACCTTGAAAAACTGACGCTTAAGAATAATATCATGAAAGGATACTTCGTTTCTAACGGGAACGATGACTTCTTTAAATCTGACCAATTTGGCAAGGTAATTGAGTATTTAAAGCGAAACCCAGCCAAAAGTTCAGTAAAAGAATCAAAAGGGCGACCCATCATTACACATGCCGACGTTTTTTCTGTCGAGCAATTGGATGAAATACTGGGTGCCTTGACAAATTAATTACGATTTTTGTACCTACGTTTTACACAAAATAGAGCAATGATTCAAAAGTATCACCTGCAACGAGCGGCTTACGTGCTGTTGGCAATGGCGGCCCTTGCATCTTGTAAGTCCAAGCACCCAACCAGCGTGAAGCCTGGAAAGCAAAGTACGGCTACGGGGATTGCTTACAACCAGAAAGATGGTTTTCAGGTAAAGAAGTTTGCTGGGCAGAAAGCGGGTCCAAACCTTGTCTTTATTGAAGGGGGCCGTTTCACAATGGGAGCCCTCGAAGAGGACGTCATGAATAGCCGCGATAACCGCGAGCGTACTGTTTCGATCCAGTCATTTTATATGGATGAAACTGAAATGGCTAACGTTCACTACCTCGAGTATCTGAACGCCATTACGCGTGATTCGTCGGAAGAAGTTGTAAAAGCCGCTTTGCCCGATACAACAGTTTGGGCAAACCCGCTTTCGTTCAATGATTCGTATGTAACTCAATATCTCCGCTATCCTGCTTTTCGCTATTACCCGGTTGTGGGTGTATCGTGGGTGCAAGCTAGCGACTATGCAGTTTGGCGGTCAAATGCGGTCAACAATGAGTTAGCCAAAGGGGGCGCGCCGAAGAAGAAAGGGGGCGGCTTCTCGCTCAAGCGGAAATCAAAAACGGCTGAAGAACCTGCTCTGGCTGAAGCGACAACCTCGACGGCTCCCCCAAAACCAAGTCTGGAAAGCGGTATGATTTTGCCTGATTATCGCCTGCCAACGGAAGCTGAGTGGGAATATGCAGCTAAAGCGCTCATAGGAACGCAATACATGGACGAGAATCAAATAAATCAGCGAATTTATCCATGGGATGGTTCTTCTGTCCGAAACCCCAAGAAAGGGCGGAAACAGGGCCAGATGCTGGCTAACTTTAAACGTGGTCGTGGTGACTATGCCGGTATTGCTGGCCGCTCAAATGATGGGGCTATTATCACGGCTGAGATTTATTCATACCCAGCCAATGACTTCGGTTTATACAATATGGCCGGTAACGTAAATGAATGGGTATATGATGTTTATCGTCCGCTGTCTTACCAGGACGTAAATGACCTGAACCCGATTCGTCGGAATGGTTATCTGGATGAATCGAAGAACTACGATACCAAAAACAAACAGTCATTAATTGACGATAAGCTTCGGGTATATAAAGGTGGTTCCTGGAATGATGTTGCTTACTGGTTATCGCCTGGTACACGCCGGTTCCTGGATCAGGATTCAGCAACGGCTATGATCGGTTTCCGTTGCGCCATGATCGGTGTTGGCCGAAACAAATAGAATTAATTTAATAACATAAATAAGGCGGTCATTCAGAGATGAGTGACCGCCTTATTTTATACAAATAATTGATATTCAACAAATTATCATCTATGGGCTGCTGCCAGGGTTAATACACTAACGGATTTACAGCCAGCTTGTAAAAGCTCAACAGCGCAAGCTTCCAATGTGGCTCCCGTGGTTAATACATCGTCAACGATAGCCACATGTTTATATTGAATTTCATGTTCATTCTGGACCGAAAATACGGTTTTCACGTTTTCCCAACGTTCTAGTCTATTCTTACGAGTTTGTGATTCTTTGAAACGGTTACGAATCAGAACATCTGTTCGCATTGGTATGTTAAGAGCTTCAGAGAGGCCTTCAGCGATACAGTCGGCCTGATTATAACCCCGTTGTTGAAAACGGCTTTTATGCAACGGAACGCCAATTAATACGTCTATTTCATTTATAAGCGTTGTTTCCGATTTTAACTGATACCCATACCAACCTGCTACTTCTTTGGCTACCTCTTTTTGTCCCTTATACTTTATAGCATGAATGAGTTTCTGGACAATTCCTCCTTTACTAAAATACACATAAGACGCTAAAAAACGTACCGGTACTTTTCCGGCAAACTTATTGAGGAGATTTAGGTCGTAGGGTTCCTTATGCTGGTTTGTTTCTGGCAAACTTATCCGACATTTTGTACAGAGAATCTTTTCATTTGTCCCTAGTGAGTTGGTACACCCTAAGCAAAGAGTAGGGAACAGAAGATCAGCAAAATCAGCTAGAAGCGCACGAATAATCCGAATCATGGAATGCATTCGTTAGATAAGATAAAACGTTGTAATTTAGAGAGAAGAATAAATTTATGAGCGCCGTGAACGAAAATAGTATAGATAAATCGTGGGAGGAGCTACTCGACCAGTTGCAAACCCTCGTAGGCAAAAGGCCTGCCGATCTTAATGCCGTTCTTTTTTTAATAGGAGTTCAGGAGTTAGGTACGGGGCCTAGGCGCTTTTCTAAAGAAGCTAAACAAGACCTAATGCATATAGCGGTTTGCCGGGTATTGAGCTCAGATGGGTACTATACATTTGATGGGCTTGATAAGGATGGCTGGCCACAATGGACATTGGCAAAACCCATACCACACGGGGATTTATTAGCACAAGAAAATTTTCTAAAAAAACAGGTTATTCAGTATTTCGAGTCCCTATTAGTTTAACTACTCAATCTGAATTTTTATGCAATCCTCAACTTCTTATTCCACGCTGCTTCAACGCATCGATGAGTATAAAAAACGCTATTTTCAGAATCAGCTGGTAAAGGGTAGTTTATTCTTTATTGCCTTATTGGGTAGTGGCTATTTATTTATAAACACGGCTGAATTCGTCGGTCGGTTTAATTCCATTGGACGTGGGGCCTTATTTTTTGGTTTTCTGCTTACCGTCATTGTAGGCCTTTATCTGCTTATTATCCGGCCATTGCTGAATTTATACGGGCTGAGTAAGCCTTTATCGAATGACGAAGCAGCTCGCCAAATTGGTACCTTCTTTCCCGAAGTAGGGGATAAGCTGCTCAACACACTCCAGCTTCAGCGCATCTCAACAGACCAGAGTGATTTGCTGCAGGCTAGCCTGGATCAACGTTCACAACAGCTATTGATCAATCGATTTGCCAACGCTATTCAGATAAGCCGTAACCGGCAGTTTCTGAAATATGCCATACCACCATTGGCGCTGATTCTATTGATCTTGGTTTTGAACCCGTCCTTTTTTGCAAAATCATCAACCCGGCTGGTCAATTATAATAAAGAATTTGTAGAGGAAGCCCCTTTCCAGTTCATAATCCAGAACAAAACGATGAAGGCCTTCAGGAATGAAGATTTTCCATTATCCGTGAAATTGGCAGGCGATGTGATACCTCAGGCCGTATATGTTGTAGCTAACGGAACTCGCTTCAAATTAGAGCAGTCAGGCAATCAGTTTACTTACAACTTCGACAATCTACAGCGTGATTTAGATTTTCATCTGGAGGCTTCTGGGTATAATTCTCCCGAGTATAAAGTTGCCCTTCTAGATCGTCCGTCTGTTCTCTCGTTTAATGTGAAACTTGACTATCCAGGGTATTTAAACAAGCCGTCTGAACAGCTTTCTAATGTTGGAAATTTGCTCGTGCCCCAGGGAACTATTGTGAATTGGGAATTTGCTGCTGATCATACCGATTCTCTCTTGTTCCGATTTAATACCGATGCTAAGCCAACCGCAGCACGGTTGATCGACGACAATACATTCGTTCTAAACCGGAAACTGATGCAGAATGCGGGATACACGGTATCCTTAAAAAATGGTCAGGTAGCGTCTCCTTCTACCATTCAGTATAATGTACAGGTTATTCCGGACCGGTACCCACAGATTTCGGTGGATCGCATTCAGGATACAGTGACCTATAATTATATAGCACTTTCTGGTCTTGTTTCTGATGATTACGGCTTTTCTAAACTACGATTGAATTACAAAATCAGTCGTAATGGTAAGCCTTCACCGTTGTATACAAAGGATATTCCTATCAATAAATCGACCACCTCGCAAAACTTCGTCTACAATTGGTCGCTCGATAGCTTAAAGCTGGGCCAGGAAGATAAGCTGGAATACTATGTTCAGGTGTGGGACAACGATGGCGTAAATGGAGCGAAGTCCAGTCGGTCTAACCAGTTGAATTTTACGGTTCCTTCCAACGCAGAAATACAGAAGCAAGTTGACAAATCAGCCGAGAAGACAGAGGAGCAAATTGATAATGCGCTGAGTAAAACACAGGCTATCAAGAAAGAACTTCAAACGATGGAAGACCGGATGAGAACAAAGAAGTCATCCGATTTTCAGGACAAAAAACAACTTCAGGATATCTTGCAGAAGCGCGAGGAGTTGATGAAAGAAGTTCAGAAACTGCAGGAACAAATGCAGAAAACGAACGATACGCAGCAACGGTTTGCCGAAAAAAACCAAGCCATGCAGGACAAGATGGAGCAATTACAAAAGCTTTTCAAGGATCTACTCGATCCAGAATCAAAGCAATTGTACGAACAACTGAAGCAGCTTCTGGAGCGCAAACAAGATGAGAAAGCATCTGATATGCTCGACCGGTTGACCCGGAAAGAGAAGAATATGGAGCGAGATTTAGATCGTGCGCTCAAACTTTTCAAGCAAATGCAACTGGAGCAAAAGGTCAATAACATTGCAGAGAATCTGGAAAAGCAAGCAGAGCAATTAGAGAAGCAAGCAGAGCAGAATGAGAAGAAAAATGAGACGTCTGAAGAGCAGCAAAAGCAACAAGAGAAGTCTCAGGAAGATTTTAAAAACACTGAAGAGCAACTGAAGGAGATAGAAAAGCAGGCCGAAAAAGATGAGCTCAATAAGCCTGAATCATCCGAAAAGGAGCAGCAGGAGATAGAGAAGGACATGGAAGAAGCGATGAAGAATATGAAGAGTAATCAGGGTAAACAAGCTTCTTCAAAGCAGAAAAAGTCAGCGAAGGCCATGAAAGCAATGAGTAAAGCGATGAAAGAATCCATGCAATCCTCAGAGATGGAAGAAATGCAGGAGAATATGGATGATCTTCGCAACATCCTTGATAACTTAATTACGCTGTCTTTTGGTCAGGAACGCGTTATGAAAGATTTTCGTGGAATGAGCCTGCAGGATCCACGGGTAACAAAGCTTTCACAAGAGCAGCTGAAATTACAGGATGATGCTAAAATTATTGAGGATAGCTTAAATGCTTTAGCTAGCCGGGTGGTTCAGATTCAATCGTTTGTTACTCGTGAGCTAACAAACATGAAGTTTTATATGGATGAAAGCGTTCAGCAGCTACGAGATCGTCGGTTAAGTATGGCTTCATCCAAGCAACAATTTGCAATGACTTCCATCAATAACCTTGCGCTTATGCTCAGTGATGTGCTCAAAAATATGCAACAGCAGATGAATGCGATGGCGATGCCAGGCAAAGGCAAAGGCGGTAAGAAAGGTCAGAACCCAAGCGGTATGGGCGAGATGCAAAAACAGTTGAACGCCAAAATGCAGCAAATGCAAAAGGGAGGAAAGTCGGGGAGGGGTTTATCTGAGGAGCTTTCTCAGATGGCGGCTGAACAGGCCATGATTCGGCAAATGCTGAAAAAATTAGAAGAAAATGCAAAGGGAACGGAAGCTGGCAAACAGCAAGAAAAGCAAGTTAAAGAGCTTATGGAAAAGATGGATGAGACAGAAACTGATTTAGTTAACAAACGAGTTAATCCAACGACTATTAATAGGCAAAATGAAATCCTAACTCGTTTATTGGAATCTGAAAAGGCGTTGAAACAGCAGGAGGAAGACCCTAAGCGTCAAGCGGAAGCGGCTAAGTCGACCAAGCGTAGTACGCCAGCTTTCTTTGATTCGACAAATTTCCAGCAAAAAACGAAACAGGTTGAAGTTCTTCGTTCGGTTACACCGAATTATAACCTTTTCTATAAAAAAGAGGCAAACCAATATTTGCAGAAGGTGAGTAAGTAGTTTTTATCTTTTGTTTAAAACCGCTGACTTTGCACTAAGGCCAGCGGTTTTTTGTTGGCTAATTATTCTGTACAAGTCACGTTTTACCTTTTCAACAACTTTCAACAATTTTGTGAAAAGTTTCCACGTGAAACATTTTTCAAAAAATATAAGAAATGTATTCATCATACGATGTCATTGTAGTGGGGGCTGGACATGCCGGATGCGAAGCAGCTAATGCTGCCGCAAGTATGGGCTCAAAGGTGTTACTCATTACAATGAACATGCAGACGATTGCACAAATGTCTTGCAATCCAGCAATGGGTGGCGTTGCTAAAGGGCAAATTGTGCGTGAGATAGATGCTTTAGGTGGCCTTTCGGGAATAATCAGCGATAAAAGCATGATCCAATTCAGAATGCTAAATCGCTCAAAAGGCCCCGCCATGTGGAGTCCACGTTGCCAAAGTGATCGAAATGTATTCGCCTGGGAGTGGCGCAAAGCACTCGAAGAAAATAAAAATGTAGATTTCTGGCAGGATTCTGTCAACGAAGTAGTCGTAAAAGACGGCCGTGTTACAGGCGTAAAAACAAACCTGGGCGTCGAGTTTTTTGCGAAAGCGGTTGTATTGACCAACGGGACATTCCTAAACGGCCAGATGTTTATCGGTGAAAAAGTATTTGGTGGCGGCCGAACCGCCGAACGTTCATCCACTGGATTAACCGAACAGCTTATTCAACTTGGCTTTGAGTCTGGGCGGATGAAAACCGGTACCCCACCACGCGTAGATGGACGAAGTCTTAATTACACATTAATGGAGGAACAACTGGGGGATGAAAACCCAGGTAAGTTTTCATATCTGAATACACCTACTTTAACCAAGCAACGAAGTTGCTGGATAACTTATACCAATCAGGCTGTTCATGATGAACTAAAGACCGGCTTCGACAAATCGCCAATGTTTACGGGTCGAATCAAAGGGCTAGGTCCACGGTATTGTCCATCGGTAGAAGACAAAATTAACCGGTTTGCGGATAAGGATCGTCACCAAATTTTCGTGGAACCGGAAGGGTGGGATACAGTGGAAGTCTATGTAAATGGCTTTTCAACCTCTTTACCAGAGACCGTTCAATACAACGCTTTGCGTAAAATTCAGGGTTTCGAAAATGTCCGTATGTTCCGTCCGGGCTATGCTGTTGAGTATGATTTCTTCCCACCGACGCAGTTGAAGCCTACGCTTGAAACGCAGTTGGTAGCTAATCTTTTCTTTGCTGGTCAGATAAACGGGACCACAGGTTATGAAGAAGCTGCATGCCAAGGACTAATGGCAGGCATAAACGCCCATAGAAATTCGAACGAAGAAGCAGAATTTACAATCAAACGTTCTGAAGGCTATATAGGTGTTTTAATTGATGATCTGATTACAAAAGGGACGGAAGAGCCATACCGAATGTTTACCTCAAGAGCCGAATATCGCACATTACTCAGACAGGATAATGCGGACTTAAGGCTTACCGAGAAAGGATACGCCATTGGTTTGGCTTCGCAGGAACGGTATGATTCGATGGTTAAGAAACGAAATGGAGTCGCCGAATTAACCGAAGCTATTCGATTAGCGAAGATAAAGCCAGAGTCAATTAACGAATTCCTTGAATCAAAAGGAAGTGCACCACTCCGTGAAAAGAGCAGTTTGTACACGCTCCTAAAACGTCCAGAAATTGATCAGGTGGATGTAATAAACATTTTAAAATCAATTCCCGAAATGCCAAGTGGGGTAGGGGAGGAGATTATTGAACAAACGGTCATCGAAATAAAATATGAAGACTACCTAAACCGAGAGAAACAGAATGCCGAAAAGTTAGATAAATGGGAGAATTTATCCATTAATTCAAACTTTGATTATGACCAGTTAAAAGCGCTTTCGTTTGAAGGTAAAGAAAAACTTAAACGTTTACGGCCATCAACAATTGGCCAGGCATCCCGCATTAGCGGAGTAAGTCCTTCCGACGTATCGATATTACTGGTCTACATGGGCCGTTAATTTTATCAGCTCTGGTTGTTTATTTTAGGATAAGCCATCAGAGCTTTTTTGTATTCACTCATTTTTGAAACCTGCTTTGGAAACCGTAGATCAATGCCCCGTATGTGGCAACAGCACATTCAGTTCGTACTTAACTTGCGAAGATTACCTCGTCAGTAATCAAAATTTCTCCATCCAGCAGTGTCAAAAATGCACCTTTCGCTTAACCAATCCTCGCCCGAATGAGCAGTCAATAGGAGCCTATTACAAATCTGATCAATATGTATCGCACAACGATAATAGTGGTGGATTGATTAATACGGCTTATCGGTTGGTAAGAAACTACACATTACGATCAAAGCTGAATCTGGTCAACCAGCTGAATGGAAAGCCAGGGAAGATTTTAGATGTGGGTTGTGGAACGGGCGCCTTTCTCGAAACTTGCCGGGCAGGTGGATGGCAAGTGACGGGTATGGAACCGGACCCAGACGCCCGCGCTATAGCCAAAGAGAAGCTGAAGGTTGAAATAAAACCAAGCCTAAACGCCCTAAAAGGATCTGAGCCATTCGATATTATTTCTCTCTGGCATGTGCTTGAACACATTCCAAACTTGAACGAATCCATTGAAGCTATCCATCAATTGCTGGCAAAGCAGGGTACATTATTAATAGCCGTACCAAATTCGGATTCATACGACGCTCACTATTTCAAGGAATACTGGGCTGCCTACGATGTTCCCCGACATCTGCATCATTTCACACCCTCAACTATAGAGCTCCTCTTTAACAAACACGGCTTCACCCTAGTTAAGCAGAAGCCAATGGTATTCGATGCTTTTTATATTGCCATGTTGAGCACCCGCTACCAAACCGGCAAAACAAATTATAGCAAAAGTGTGCAGATAGGCCTTACCTCCAATGCTGAAGCCAAACGCACCGGTAACTCATCGAGCTTAATTTACCTCTTTAACAAGGCATAATATTTGCCCCAGCCGCTAATAAACAGGCGAATTTAATTGAATCGGGTAAAGGTCTATTCTAAATTAAAAAAGTGAAACTTTAATGTGAATAACCATGTGCATAACTAGCTAACGTCAGTGGATAATTTGTTCACAAGGAGATAGCAGCGTGTGGAAGAGTAGAGAAGTAATCCACAATGGTTTTCAAGAAATAAGTTTCTGTGGAGAAAGTCCCACATATACCATCCAGTTCCACAATTTTTCCCCACTTAAAAATGTGTATGAAGTTTATACACTAATCCACAAGCTTTCAACACACAAATTGTGGATAAAATGTTATTTACTTAATAATAAGGCCTTTACAGGTGGATAATTAGCGATGAAGTGGTGGATATCTTGTAGTTCTTATCCACAATGGTTATATTGATAAGTGGACAACTTATTTATTCACATTTCCACATGGCTAACAGGTTTAATAACGTTTCTTTTAAAAAGCTTTTTTATAAAATGTTAATAAGGTCAAAAGTCATTATTGGATTATTATGGCTGATGTCTGTTGGACTAGTCTGGGGACAAGGTGGAGCAACGCTGGCCGAAGAATATTATAAAGCCGGCGATTATGAAAAAGCCGCGAACGAATACGCCAAGCTGTTGAAAACTGATGTAACGTGGATAAAGCTTTCACGTTATGTATACAGTCTGCAAAAAAGCAATAAAACGGAGGAAGCTGTCAAATACCTGCGCAAGCAACAGCGTAGTGATGAGCCAAACCGTGCCTATTATGAATTGTTAAATGGTCAACTGGCAACCCAACAGGGCGATAGTACGCAGGCAAAAGCACAGTTCACCGCAGCTATACAATCGAGCAAATCGTCGATAGCAAAGCTGGAAAAAATTGCCGCGGCCTTTAGCGAGGCCGGAGAAAGCCGCTGGGCGATTCGAGCGCTAGAAACGGCCCGTGAGACCAGCAAGGAGCCAACGGCTTATAGCGAAGAGTTAATGGCTTTGTATCGGGCGACGGGTCAAACAGAAAAGGCCATTGACGAAATTATCACAACTAGTAAACAAGCCGAAAAGAAAGAACCAGTTTTGGCCGCCTTACAGGGGTTTATTAACACTAAGGATGAACCACTTGTGGAAAAAGCCTTATATACACGAATTCAGCAAGAACCAAATGAACTAGCCTACAATGAACTGCTAATCTGGTATTTTGTCCAGAAGCAAAAATTTAGCCGGGCGTTGTTGCAGGAGAAAGCGACTGATAAACGGGTCAAATTGAATGGAAGCCGGGTCTATGATTTGGGCATGCTGGCCATGAATAACAAAGAATATAAGACAGCCGCTGAGGCTTTTGAGTATGTATCCACAACTTATCCACAAGGCCAGCTATATCCCTTTGCCCGTCGGTTGGTCATCAGTGCGCGTGAAGAGCAGGTGAAAAACACGTATCCTGTTGATAAGGTTGAAATCCGTAAGCTAATCGGTGACTACCAGAAAATGCTTCAGGAGATAGGAACAAATGTAAAAACGCTCGAAGCCTTACGGAGTACGGCCAACCTATATGGGAATTACCTGGACAGCAAGGACACGGCGCTTACCGTCTTGGATCTGGCAATTGATTTGGGGAAAACCGACAAAAACTTTGTTGATCGCTGCAAACTTGATAAAGGAGATATCTACCTGCTGAAAGGTGAACCCTGGGAATCTACATTGTTGTACTCTCAAGTGGAAAAATCCCAGAAAGAGGAACTGCTAGGCTATGAAGCAAAACTAAAAAACGCGAAGCTGCACTATTATAGAGGTAATTTCGCCGTATCAAAAGACTTGTTAGATGTGCTGAAACTAGCCACTTCCCGTGAAATCGCTAATGATGCCGAACAATTAAGTTTATTGATTGTGGATAACACAGGCATGGATAGCACGGAGGCTGCCATGCATGAGTACGCCGACATCGATCTACTACTTTTTCAAAATAAAAACGATGAAGCAATAGTAGCTCTGAACCAAATGTTGACAAAGTATCCTACTCATAGTTTAGCTGACGAAATTCTTTGGTTAAGAGCGAATACATACATGAAGCAGGGCAAAAATGCCGAAGCGCTGGAAGACTTGAAAAAGATCAGCGCTACTTACCCGACGGATATATTGGGCGATGATGCCATGTTTGCACAAGGGAAGATGTATGAAGAGCGATTAAAAGACAAGCAGGCCGCCATGGACGCTTATCAAAAGGTATTGACACAGTATCCTGGGAGTATTTATGGAGCTGAAGCGCGTAAACGGTTTAGAGCACTAAGAGGAGATACGTTGAATTAAGCAAACAAAAACTTTCATAAGGCATAAGTTATCCACAAAAAAAGCTCGAATCGTCGGATTCGAGCTTTTTTTGTGGATAACTATATCAAACTGTGTGTAAAAATGACTCTTTAAATGCTTCGTAGTCAGCTGGAATTTGGATGCTGTACTTTCTGCGCTGAGAAAGCACCGATAGTCGCTCAGGTACATCTATGGACAAACTTAGGACTTCTTCAACCAGGGGTTTAAACTTAGAAGGGTGGGCTGTGGCTAAGGATACACCCATATAACCCTGTTGCTTATCCTGAAGATAAGTCTGTAACCCCATGATACCAATAGCCGTATGAGGACAGGCAATATACCTGTACTGTTCATAAATCTGCTGCATGCCAGCTTTAGTCGCTTCATCGTCGAAAAAGTATCCCGAAACATTCGCTTTAAATTGATCAAACTGGTCATCGTAAAGATGAGCCAGGCGAACAAAATTGCTTGGACTCCCCACATCCATGGCATTAGATATAGTGGCTACAGACGCTTTAGGGACATAATCCCCCGTGTTTAGATAACTAGGAACAACATGATTTAAGTTAGTAGCCGCAACGAAATGGGCGACAGGCAATCCCATCTTCTGTACCATGGCGCCAGCACTCAAATTACCAAAATTGCCGCTTGGCGTAGAGAAGACTACTGGCTTGCCATATTTTTGAACCTGACCATACGCGCTCACATAATAAAACCCTTGAGGTATAAGCCGAAATATATTGATTGAATTGGCGGAGGATAATGATAGATGAGCGTTCAGTTCAGCGTCAATAAAAGCCTGCTTAACAATAGCCTGGCAATCATCAAAAGAGCCATTGACCTCGAATGCCTGAATGTTTCCTCCCAACGTTGTCAACTGTTTTTCCTGTAAGTCGCTGACACGGCCACTTGGGTACAATATGGATACCCGGACACCCGGAACATTGTGAAAACCCATCGCTACAGCACCACCAGTGTCGCCCGATGTCGCCACCAGAATATTTACTTCTTTGTCTGTTTGCTTAGAAAAATAAGACATCAACGCAGCCATATAGCGAGCACCAACATCTTTAAACGCTAAGGAAGGTCCATGAAACAACTCTAAAACACTAATTGAACCTTGCTCAAGGTCAATGACTGGCGTCTCAAACGGAAAAGCCTGGTGGGTCAATTCTTCCAAATCAGCCTTACTAATTTCCTCGCCAAACAGAGCCTCACTAATTGCAAAGCCAATGTCAGCCAACGGTTGCCTGGCAATGGTTGAAAAAAAATCAGCTCCGAGGTAGGGTAGAGGAGTTGGCATATAAAGCCCTTTATCAGCAGGCATGCTTTGAAAAAGTGCTTGCTCTGTAGAAACAGTCGCCTTGGGGCTATTTGTGCTGTAGAAACGCATGGATAAAGTTGAAATAAGATAACAAAGTACGGTAAATCAGCTTAATGAATGGAAGGTTAACAGCTAAAATGTGGAAAACTAGTGCGAATTAGTGGATAAGTTTAGCAATCCGTAAATTTGTAAAAATTCGAGCACTTCATTATGTCATTTGGCCAATTCAACGTACCAACACCGGTTAATGAACCGGTGAAAGAATATCGTCCTGGCTCATCAGAGCGGGAATCTCTTAAAAAAGCATTAGCGGAATTTCGTTCTCAGGAAACGGATATTCCCATGTATATAGGAGGAGTGGAGGTTCGTACGGATCGCAAATTACGTGTTTCGCCCCCCCACGATCACCAGCACACCTTAGGTTATTTCCACGAAGGGGATGCCACTCATGTCGAAATGGCTATCCAGGCAGCCTTGAAAGCGAAAAATGCCTGGGCTTCCCTCAGTTGGGAACACAGAGCCAGTATCTTTCTGAAAGCAGCCGACCTGATTGCTGGACCCTACCGGGCCCGCATCAATGCAGCCACCATGCTGGGCCAATCAAAAAATGCCTATCAGGCAGAAATCGACTCCGCCTGTGAGTTGATTGACTTTCTTAGATTCAACGTTCATTACGCGACGGATATATATAGACAGCAACCGGCGTCATCACCAGGCGTGTGGAATAGACTAGAATATCGGCCGCTTGAAGGATTTATTTTTGCGTTAACGCCATTCAATTTCACGGCCATTGCCGGCAATCTACCTACATCAGCAGCCTTGATGGGGAACACCGTGGTTTGGAAGCCAGCCTACACACAGGTTTTGTCGGCTAAAGTCATTATGGAAGTGTTGCAGGAAGCAGGCCTGCCAGATGGCGTGATCAACCTGATTTATGTAGACGGTCCGGTAGCTGGAGAAATTATCTTCAACCATCCAGATTTTGCTGGTATACATTTTACGGGCAGCACCGGCGT